>CAKUKJ010000496.1 GCA_934662525.1 uncultured Coriobacteriales bacterium
GGCAGAGCGCCCAACGTGTAGCAGCCGATGTCGCCCAGGACAATCGCGCGCATGCGCTTGAGTTCGAAGAAAGGCACGCGGTGGGGGCATCCGGCGCACAATGCCGGCGGGCGTCCGGGCAGGTTAGCATGTGCGGCGAGGTCGTGTGCGCATGCGTTGCAAGCGACCTCAAGCCCGAGCGCGTGTCGAATGATGGACGGCGACAGCTCGAAGGCGCCTGGAAGCGGGTTTGCCCAAGCGGCCGGGACATGTCCCATGGCGCGAACGGCGCGCTCGAAGTAATCGCATGCCTCCTCTACCACATAGACCTTGTCCACCGCGTCAAAGAACTCGGCGATCTTGCATGCGGGAAGCGGGAAGGAGATGCCGAGCTTGAGGGTGGAGGCCTCAGGAACGGCCTCGCGAACATGCTGATAGGCGGCGCCTGAGCAGATGAAGCCGATATGCGTGTCGCGCAGCTCGGTCTTGTTGAGCGGACTGTTCTCGACATACTCCGCAAGCTTGAGCATGCGCTCGTCGGCCACGAGTCGCTTGGGGCGGGCGTTGGCGGGCATCATGACCCAGTCTTTGATGCTGGTTTCAAACTTGATGGGGTCGACCGCCAGGCGCTCCCCCACCTCGACAGGTGTTCGCGTGTGCGAGATGCGCACCGTCGAGCGTACCATGCAGATGGTGGAGAACTCCTCGGAGAGCCTGAACGCCTCCTTGGTCATATCGAGCGCTTCTGCCGAGTCGGCGGGCTCGAACATGGGGACGCGGGCAAAGGCAGCATAATTGCGGCTGTCCTGCTCGTTTTGCGAGGAGAACATGCCGGGATCGTCGGCTGCGAGCAGAACGAGGCCGCCGCGCACGCCCGAATATGCCAGCGACATGAGCGGGTCGGCCGCAACGTTGACGCCGACGTGCTTCATCGTGACGAGCGCGCGATGGCCGGCCATGGAGAAGCCGAGGGCGTTCTCAAGCGCGACCTTCTCGTTGATGGCCCACTCGGCATATACGTCGTCGAGCTTGGCAAACGCCTCGAGTGTCTCTGTGGAAGGCGTGCCGGGATAGCCGAAACCGGCGTCGCAGCCCGCTTCCCACGCTCCCCTGGCGATTGCCTCGTTGCCGCTGAGCAGCTGTTTCATTCTTTCCTCTCAATCCCTGGTACGTGAAAACCTAGATAGGCGAGCCGCCGCCGATGAAGTTGGTGATTGTGTCGATCCTGATGTAGAGGCCGGGCGACGGCGCGTTGATCATCTGGCCGTTGCCGATGTAGATGCCTACATGGCCGTCGGTCGGGAAGACCAAGTCACCTGGCTCGAGCTCGTCGATGGAGGTCTTCCAGTTGCCCGCCGCCTGGATATCGTCGATTTGATCCCAGGTCGTACGGCCGATGGAGTAGCCTTCGAGCGCATAGCAGTGCTGCGTGAAGCCTGAGCAGTCGTAGCCGAGCAGCTCGGAATAGTTCGAGTCGTCGCCACCCCACACGTAGGGCATGCCCAGGCAGGCATAGGCGTCCTCAGTGATGGACCCCTGCGAGATGCCCACGTTGTAGACGCCTGCGGCCTCGCCGGCGTCGGCTGCCCCCGAGGCGAGCGCGCGTGCGGATGCGGCGGCGGTCAGCTGCTCCTGCTGGGCGGCAAAAAGCTGCTGAACCTCAGCAGAGAGGCCGGCCACAATCGCGTCAGACTCCTCTTTCTGCTGGGTAAGCTGGGCTTCCTGATCCTGAAGCTGGGCAAGGAGCTCCGTCTCTTGGGCCTGCTGGTCGGTCAGGTCATCCTGCAGCTTCTCGAGCTTTGCCTTGAGGTCCTTGATCTCGTTGATGGTCTCGACTTGAGAGTTCTGCACGGCACTCGCATAGTATGTGCGCGTCACGAAGTCGTTGAAGTCGGACGAGGCCAGAATGACGTCGAGAAAACTCAGCACACCGGACTTGTAGGTGATCTGGAGATAAGCCGCAAGCGCGGACTGGGCCGTCGACAAGTCTGAGGTCGTCTGCTTGATGTCGGCCTTCGTCTGGGTGATCTGAGACCCGATACTCTCCAAGTCGGCTTCGGTGCTGTGAACCAGGCCTTGGGTCTGTTCAAGCTGGGCGCCGATTTGCTGGAGCTGCGCCTGTGCCTCGTCGAATTGCTGCTGCGC
>CAKUKJ010000497.1 GCA_934662525.1 uncultured Coriobacteriales bacterium
CCATAGTCACCATCGAGAAGCTCAAGGCGGAGCTCACAGCCCTGTCGGAGCGCATCGAGCGTGCAAACGCTCAGGTCTCCCAGATAGAGGAGGACACCGCGCCCCTGCGCGAGGAGGTGGCGGCGTTTCTGACCGGCTACGGGCAGGGGCGGGACGGTCTCCAGCAGGGTCTTGTCAGCCTGCAGGCCCAGGTGGAGACGCTTGCGCGCCTTGCCCAGGCACGAAAGGACGCGCTGGAGCAAGACCGGCAGCGGGCCTCCCAGGCAGAGGGGTTGGAGGCCGACCTCACGGCGTTTCTCTCCCGCTACTATGACGACGTCAGCCCCGCCAACGCCGCCGCCCTGCTCGCCAACCTCGCCGGCACCGTGAGCGCCTACGCCCAGGCCCAGCGCATGCTTGCCGCAAGCGCGTCGGACGGCGAGAAGCGGCAGGAGAACGTCGAGGCCGCCGAGCGCGGGCTTGTGCGGGTATGCGAGCGCCACGGCTGGCCGCAGACGAAGGTGAGCAGGGCCTTTGCCGAGAACCTGAGCGGGGCTGCGGCGCGCTACCCGGTGGTGCAGGCAAAGCTCGACGCCGTGCGCGCGCAGCTGCGCGAGCTCGTGGCGACATACGGGCCGCCGCCTTACGGCCCCGCCTCCCAGGCGGCCAGCGATGCGGTGGAGGCGAGCTTCGCCTCGTATATCGAGCGGTTCAGCGGCATCGCGGCGAGCGGCGTCGCCGTCGATGAGAACTCGGGGGCCGTCATCCGCCAGCAGGGGCGCACCCATCAGATTGCCGAGCTCAGCCAGGGCTACTCCGACGTCATCGCGTTCTGCATGCGCATGGCTTTGGGCGACGCGCTCTTCGAGGGGGCCAAGCCCTTCATCATCCTCGACGACCCCTTCGTCAACCTCGACGACCGCCATATGGCCCAGGCCCTCTCCTTCGTCCGAGACCTCTCCCGCGACCGCCAGCTCATCTATCTCACCTGTCACTCAAGCAGGAGTTTGTAAGATATGAATCGTTGTGTGTAAGAATTTGCACTGCGAAGCGTTTTGCCTGGTACATTAGGCATTTTGTTGCCATGATTCGGTGGAGCGGCAACGTTTCGAAACGATTGCGCGCCCAAGCACGTATACTGTAGGGCTGTATGTGCGGCCCCGGCCGTGCGCAAATCAGCCGTAAGACAGACAGGTAGGCCCATGACTTTACTAGAGCTCCTCCAACTCCTCAAGCGCCATCTCGCACTGGTGATCGTGCTGCCGATCGTATGCGCCGTCGCCACGGCCGGCGTCAGCTACACCATGATGTCCAACACGTACACGGCCTCCACGAGCCTGTACGTCTTGGCGCAGAACGACTCCTCCGACAACTCGAACCTCAGCTCCACGCTGAGCGCCAGCCAGCTGGTCAGCAACGACATCGCGGCCCTCATCAAGTCCGACCGCGTGATGAAGGAGGCCGCCGTCGACCTGGGACTGGACAACCTCGACAAGTTCAAGGTCTCCGTCACGAGCCAGACGACCACGCGCGTCATCACTCTTGAGGTCTCCGGCAAGGACCCGCAGGCGGCCGCCGACGTCGCGAACGCCATCGCGTCGGAAGTCTCCAGCGTCGCCCAGGAAGTCATGGACGTCCGCAGCGTCAACGTCGTCGACAAGGCCGACGCCCCCGAGAAGCCCAGCGGCCCCAACCGCCCGCTCTATGTGGCCGTCGCGCTCCTGGCGGGCCTCTTCCTCGCCATCGCCATCGTCGTCCTCAAGGACATGCTCAACACGCGCGTCGCCAATTCCGACGAGGCCGAGAAGCTCCTCGGCATTCCTGTGATCGGTCAGTTCCCCGCAACCAAGAAGGGCTAAGAGTCCAATGGCAAAGAAGAAAAGCGGCTATTACGCCCACGACGTTGCAACCATCCAGAACGCCGCAACCACCCTGCTTGCCAACATTCGTTTCGCCAGCATGGACGAGCCCATCAAGACGGTGGTCATCACCTCCTCCATCCCAGACGAGGGCAAGTCGACCGTCTCATGCAGCCTTGCCCAGGCCATGGCGGCCAGCGGTAAGCGCACGCTCATCGTGGACTGCGACACGCGCAACCGCTCCGTCGCCATCAAGTACAACCTGCACACGAAGGTGGGCC
>CAKUKJ010000498.1 GCA_934662525.1 uncultured Coriobacteriales bacterium
CCGAGACGAGCGACTTGCCCACGCCGCCCTTGCCCGACACGACGCCGATGACGTGCTTGACGTTGCTCACGTCGTTCTGGGCGAGCTTGCTGGTGTCGCCGGCGCGCATGACGTTGCCGTCGGCAGGTGCGTTTTCTGCCATATGAGATCCTCTCCTTTGATCGGCACAAAGCCGGGACGTAGATTACCCCAACTCGCGCCATAAGGGAAGCCTAATCCCCTACTAACGCTATGATTTGCCGCAGGCGGCGCATCCGGAGATTAGCTGCGCTCCCAAAGACCGGAACGCCCGCCCTCCTTGCGCAGCAGGCGCACATCGACGATCTCCATGCCGCGGTCTACTGCCTTGCACATGTCGTAGATGGTGAGGCAGGCGACGCTCGCGGCCGTAAGCGCCTCCATCTCGATGCCCGTGACGCCCGTGACGCCCGTCGTCGTCACCACGTGGAAGCCCACGCGGCCGTCTTCGCGCTCCCCCGCCGCGATGGGCTCGATCTCGACCTTGGCCTTTGTGAGCGGCAGCGGGTGGCACATCGGGATGACGTCGCTTGTGCGCTTGGCCGCCATGATGCCTGCGACGCGGGCGCAGGCGAGCACGTCGCCCTTCTTGGCGCGGTCCTCGAGCACCATGGCCTGGGTCTCGGGGTGCATGAGGATGGTGCCCTCGGCCACGGCCTCGCGCTTGGTGACGGCCTTGTCGCTCACGTCGACCATGCGCACGTCGCCCTTCTCGTCGACGTGGGTGAGCTCGTCGCGATACGCGTCGCGGGGCTTGTTCTCAATCTCTGCCATGGAAATCAACCTCCGATTTGGGACATGAACCGCTCGGTTCCGTCGTTTGACGTGTGCTTGTCGGGTTTGTTGCGAAGGGCCGCCTCGAACGCCGCGCGCACCGCGTCGTCGTCATGGGCGCGCAGGGCGGGCAGCACGGGATACTCGAGGTCGGAGAAGAGGCAGGGGCGCAGGTTGCCGTCGGCCGTGAGGCGCAACCGGTTGCACTGCGAGCAGAAGTGGCTGCTCATGGCGCTGATGAAGCCAACCGTGCCCTCGAAGCCCTCGAACTTCCAGTATTGCGCGGGGCCATGGCCCTCAGGCCTGTCCTTCGAGCAGGCGATGAGCGGGCCGGCGCCTGCCCGCTGCCCCGCCTCGCTCAGGATGCGGCGCAGCTCGTCGGTGGGGATGGTGTCGGAGCCGTCCCAAGCCGAGACGTCCTTGAACAGCGAGCTGTCTTCGTCGGGGATGTTCTTGGGTATGGTCTCGTCGTCGCCGATGGGCATGTACTCGATGAAGCGCACATGGATGGGACGGTTGCGCCCAAGCTCGGCGATGCCGAAGAAGTCCTGGTCCAGGGCGCGCACGGCCACCGTGTTGACCTTGACCGTCTTGAAACCCTCCTCAAGCGCCACGTCGATGCCGCGCAGCACGTCGTCGAGAGACCCTATGCGCGTGACGGCGGCGAACTTGGCGGGGTCGAGCGTGTCGAGCGAGATGTTCACGCGGCTGACGCCCGCGGAGCGCAGGTCGTGGGCGAAGCGCGGCAGCAGCGCGCCGTTCGTGGTGATGGCGATGTCCTCGATGCCGTCTATCTCCATGAGGCGGGAGGCAAGCTCGGCGCACCCCTTGCGCGCAAGCGGCTCGCCGCCCGTGAGGCGCAGGTGCCGGATGCCGTACTGGGCTGCGATGGAGACGAAGTGCTCTATCTCCTCGAAGCTCATGATCTCGCAGTGGCCCTTGTCGGGCACGCCTGTGGCAGGCATACAATAGACGCAGCGGTAGTTGCACCTGTCGGTGATGGCGATCCGCATGTAGTCTATCGTGCGCCCACAGGCGTCTTTGTGCGCCTCTCGGGGCGCGCTGTGGTCGAGCGGCGTGTTCTGCATGAAAACCTCTCCTGATGGGATGCCGCGGGTAAAAGGGCACGGGTGTACCATTAGCCTGCCATGAGGCATGATAGGACGCCTGGAAAACACGGCGGGCTTGGCTGCGTGGCGGCCTGCACATGTGACAACGAGGGACACTTTATACCAATGGATGGCGCAGATGAGCGATAAACCGACCATAAACGAGCAAGGGGGCTCCCATTTCGGTGGAGAGCTCCGAAGGTTCGGGCGAG
>CAKUKJ010000499.1 GCA_934662525.1 uncultured Coriobacteriales bacterium
TTACAGCATCGCGGCGCTCTACCGCATCGGCTGTGCGCTGGGCCACGGCGACATGGACGGCGCCCACGCGGCTGCGATGGACCTGTACTTCGAGAGTGCGGGCATGATCCTCACGCTCATCACGCTCGGCAAGTACTTCGAGGCGCGCGCCAAGGGCCGCACGACCGACGCCATCGCCTCGCTTATGAACCTTGCCCCCCAGACGGCCCTGCTCGTGGGCGACGACGGCGCGGAGCGCGAGGTGCCCGTCGAGCAGGTGCAGGTGGGCGACGTCCTTGCCGTGCGCTCCGGCGCGAGCGTGCCGGTGGACGGCGTGGTGGTGCAGGGCTCGGCCTCGCTCGACGAATCGGCCCTCACCGGTGAGAGCGTGCCGGTGGACAAGGTCGCGGGCGGCGAGCTTTCCGCTGGCACCGTGGCCGTCTCAGGCTACGTGCGCATGCGCGCGACCCGCGTGGGCGACGATACCTCCCTTGCCCACATCATCAAGCTTGTTGACGACGCCACGAGCAGCAAGGCCCCCATCCAGCGCATCGCCGACCGTATCTCGGGCGTGTTCGTGCCCGCTGTCATCTCCGTGGCGGTGCTCGTGTTCGTGGTGTGGCTCGTGGCCACGGGTATGGACGTGACCAAGGCGGTCGTCCACGGCATCTCGGTGCTCGTCATCAGCTGCCCGTGCGCCTTGGGGCTGGCCACGCCCACGGCCATCATGGTGGGCACGGGTCGAGGCGCCAAGCAGGGCATCCTCATCAAGAGCGCCGAGACGCTTGAGAACGCCCATGACGTGAGCTGCGTGGTGTTCGACAAGACGGGCACCATCACGAAGGGTGCCCCCGAGGTCACCGACGTGGTGGCCGCACCCGGTATGGACGAGGCCGACCTGTTGACGCTCGCCCTGAGCGTTGAGGCGCCGAGCGAGCACCCGCTGGCTCGCGCGGTCGTGGGGTATGCGGAGTCGCGCGCGCAGGACAGGCTGCCGGTCAAGGATTGGGGCCAGGTGCCCGGGCAGGGCATCTCCTGCAGGGCCGACGGCGAGGCCGCCCTTGCCGGCAACGCCCGCATGATGGAGGCCAACGGCATTGCGCTGGGCGACCTTGCCGTCCGGGCCGAAGAGCTCGCCGCCCAGGGCAAGACGCCGCTCTTCTTCGCGTTTGCCGGCCAGCTTGTGGGCCTGATCGCCCTGGCAGACACCGTGAAGCCCACAAGCGCCGCCGCCATCGCCGAGCTGCGTGCCATGGGCATCAAGACCGTCATGCTCACGGGTGACAACGAGCGCACCGCAGCAGCCATCCAGAGGCAGGTGGGTGTTGACGAGGTTGTGGCCGGCGTGCTCCCGCAGGGCAAGGAGGCGCAGATTCGTCGCCTGCAGGCAAACGGCAAGGTCGCCATGGTGGGCGACGGCGTGAACGATGCCCCGGCGCTCGCGCGGGCCGACATCGGCATCGCCATCGGGGCCGGCACCGACGTGGCCATCGAGAGCGCCGACCTCGTGCTCATGAGAAGCGACCTGCTCGACGTGCCGCGCGCCATAAAGCTGTCGCGCTCCACGCTGCGTAACATCAAGCAAAACCTGTTCTGGGCGCTGTTCTACAACGTCATCTGCATCCCGGTGGCGGCCGGCGCGCTTACGCCCCTCGGCGTCACGCTCACGCCCGACTTCGCCGCCTTCGCCATGAGCTGCAGCTCCATCTGCGTCGTCTCCAACGCCTTGCGCCTGCGCGCCTGGAGGCCGAAGTGGATTTCAGGCCAGGCCGAGCGCGCGGCTAGCGCGGCCGGGGAGCAGTCCAACTAATATATAGGGCGCATCCGCGCCGAGGACATTGAGGAAAGGAACATACCATGGGCCTGTTCAGCAAGAAGCAAACCACCATGTTCACCGTCAAGGGTATGCACTGCCAGAAGTGCGTCGCCCATGTGACCGAGGCGCTCCGGGGCGTTGAGGGCGTCACCTCCGCCGCCGTCACGCTTGACGACGAGAAGGCGGTCGTGGAGGGCCACGGCTATTCCACCGACGCCTGCATTGCCGCCGTCAAAGACGCTGGCTTCGAGGCGAGCGTCGCCGAGTAGACGGCTCACCGTACAACCTGTGCACCTCGTACAAGAG
>CAKUKJ010000500.1 GCA_934662525.1 uncultured Coriobacteriales bacterium
CGGATGGCACGGTAGATGTCAGGCTCGCCCTCCTCGGTGAGGTCGATGCACTTGGCATAGCAGCCGCCCTCGATGTTGAAGACGTGCTCGTTTGACCAGCCGTGCTCGTCGTCGCCGATGAGGCGACGCGTGGGGTCGGCAGAAAGCGTGGTCTTGCCCGTGCCGGACAGGCCGAAGAACACGGCGGTGCGGCCCGTCTGGGGGTCGACGTTGGAGGAGCAATGCATGGACAGCACGTCGTCCTCAACGGGGAGCAGGTAGTTCATCGTGGAGAAGATGGACTTCTTGATCTCGCCGGAGTAGCCGGTGCCGGCCACAACGATGATGCGGCGCTCGAAGTTGATGGCGACGACCGACTCGGTTGCCGTGCCGTCGGTCGCAGGGTTGCAGCGGTAGTCGGGCGCGGCAAGCACCACGAAGTCGGGCTCGTAGGAGGCAAGTTCGGCGGCCGTGGGGCGCACGAGCATCTGATGGGCGAAGAGGGCCTGGTGGGGCTTCTCGCACACCACGGCGAAGTTGCGCGAGTGGGCGCGGTCGGCACCGGCCATGCCGCGCACGACATAGGTGTCGCGCTGGGCAAGATAGGCGCGAACGCCCTCGTAGATGCGGTCGAAGTTCTCGGGCGCCATGGGGGCGTTCACCTTGCCCCAGCAGATACGGTCGTGCACGTTGGGGGTGTCGACGATGAAGCGGTTCTGCGGCGCGCGGCCGGTGTACTCGCCGGTCGTGACGGCAAGCGAGCCCGTGCAGGTCAGCGTGCCCTCGTGGCGCTCGATGCTCGCCTCGATGAGGTTGGCGGGCGCCATGTCCACATGCACGAGCGAGGGATCCGCCCCCTCGAGGCCGAGCCTGGTCATGAAAGCCGTGTCGGCGCAAGCAGTCTTGGATGCGCTTGCCGTACCGGTCGTCTGGGACATCGCGAGTATCGCCTTTCTTTCCGCCGCAGCAGTGGTTGTGAGCCGCATGCCAGCGCAGGGCGGCATGCAGGCAGAAAGGTTACCTCAATTTGATACGCACGTTACAGAAATGTTTCCAATAGCCTATTTCCGGCCTAAAATGAACAGCAAACGCGAACACCGCGAACGGTGAGCGGCATATTCGCGGATGCAGATGGCCCAAGGCCCGGCCCCACCGCGACGGCGAGGCTATAGAGCCTGCCCCTTGTGCAGCTCAACGAGCCCCAAAAGCTCCTCGCGGCCCGCCGTGCCCGTTTTCTGATAGATGTGGTTGAGGTGGGTCTTCACCGTGTTGCGCGAGATGCCGAGATGCTCCTCGATGTAGGCGGCGTTGTGCCCGCAAGCCCACTCCTGCAGCACCTCAAGCTCGCGGGGCGTGAGGGAAAACTCCTGTGCAAGCGCATACACGGCCTGCTCAATCGGGTTGCCCTGCGGGGCGCCGAACATCTCCTCGCTCACCGCGACTTTGCCGTTGAAGCCGGCGAAGAACAGGGCCGCGGCCCCCAGGCACACGAGCATGACCACCGAGGCGCGGGCAGAGTCGCCCGCCAAGGCATGCGCGACAAACTGCCCGGCCACGACGCCCAGAAAGCACGAGGCATGAAGGAACGCGATGAGCCCCAGGGTCGCCAGCCGCTTGCCCTGCGCAACGCTCACCATGAGGGCCCAGACCAGGCAATATGCGAGGCAGACGCCGCACGCGCCAAGCAGCATGCCCGGCGTGCCCGAGCCAGGGATGCTCCATCCCACGAAGGCGGCGTCGAGCATGAGCAGGGGCAGGGCGACATAGAACAGCCGAATGACATGCTGAGGCGGCATGAAGAGCACCGCCAAGCTGGCCACGCACATGACAAGGCCCGCCAGGCAGACGAAGAACACCCCGCCGGGCCCCGCAAGCACCGCAAGGTCGGGCGACGTCATCGTGCAGCCGCAGCTGAACGCCAGCGCGACGAGCGCGCAAAGCACATACATGCGCGGGGAATAGTCGTGCAGCATGTTGGAGAAGAGCTGGCGCGAGCTGATCGGCTCGGCGGCGGTGGTAAAGAAGCGCGTGCCGACAGGCGGACGGCGCGTCAACTCGCCGAGCAGCGGAAGCGAGGCGAAAACGATTGCGCCGACCGGGTGCGGCA
>CAKUKJ010000501.1 GCA_934662525.1 uncultured Coriobacteriales bacterium
AGGTTCTACTCTGCCCTCATCGATTCCCATATGGCCGAGCCGGGCAAGCAATTTGACTTCGGGCGAATGAAGGACTCCACGGTGATTTTCATTACGCGCGGCGATGCTTTCGGTGACGGGTTGCCTGTGTATGACTTCAGGCGCGAGGATGTCAAGACGCATCGCCTCATGGGAGACGGGACCCGGATTGTGTATGTGGACGCCCTTGCAAGGCACGAAGGAAGGATGGCCGAGCTCATGCATGATTTTATCTGCCAAGACCCGGATGCTATGATGGTTCCCGAGTTTGCCTCGAGGGCCCGTCAGATAAAGGACAGCGGGAGGTATCAGGAGATGGAGAGCCTATTTGACCAAGCAAGCCAGGTGGGATTCGAGCACGGCGTAGAGATCGGCCTCGAGCAAGGCATGCAACGAGGCATTGCCCAGGGGATTGAACAGGGCATGCAACAGGGCATTGCCCAGGGACTCGAGAAGGGCGTGCAACAAGGAATCGCAGAAGGACTTGAGCAAGGCATGCAACAAGGAATCGCCGAGGGGATTGAGCGGGGCATGAAGCAAGGCATTGCACAAGGACTTGAGCAGGGCGTGCAGCAAGGCGCACGAGATGAGAAGTCGGAAACGGCAAGACGCCTGCGTGATATGGGCCTGTCTGCAAGCCAAGTCGCTCGTGCAATCGGTGTTGAAGAGAGCGACCTGGCGACATATGTCCCCGATATGAGATGAAACAAGCGTGTTTGCAAACCGTCTTGAATCTCTCAGAGCCTAAATTGATGCTAGTCGTCTGAGGGCGCGTCCTCTTGGCCGCGCGGCCCATGCTCGACGAGGTCGAGGAGTTCTTGCTGGCTGTGTACCTGCGTTTTATGGTAGGTGTTCCTCAGGTGTGGTTGAGCGTTGCGAGATGCCGCCTGAGGAACTGTTTCGCAGCGATTCCCACTCCATCGTGAACGCCGTCAAGAAATCTTTCAAGACCGAGCGCATCTACGAGCGGTAGGGCCGGTTTCGGCAGCGAGACGTCGGGCATGTGATGTCCTTCCCGTCCCGTGGACGTTTTTTATGTCTCCCATGTTTCGCCTTGCGCACGCTCCCGTTACCACCTCGTAAGCATCCCGGTATGCCTCACGTTTGAAACAATCCCTGCTTAAGGTGCTTTCCATACGGTATGGAGAGCAAAGCCCCGGCTCCCGCGCCACTCATCGGATGGGGCAGATAGAAGGATTGTTAGGAGGCTGACATGGAGGACGTATTTAGCCTGTGGTTCATCGTGGGCGCCCTGCTCGTGTTCTTCATGCAGGCGGGTTTCGCCATGGTGGAGGCAGGCTTCACCCGGGCGAAGAACGCGGGCAACATCGTGATGAAGAACACGCTCGACTTCTCCATCGGAGCGGTCGTGTTCCTGCTTGTGGGCTACGGCCTGCTTTCGGGCGCGGGCAACTTCTTCATCGGCGAGCTTGACTTCGGTTGGCTCGGCAGCAACTTCACGGGCTTCGACTGGAGCAACTTCTTTTTCCAGCTCGTGTTCTGCGCCACGGCGACCACCATCGTCTCGGGCGCCATGGCCGAGCGCACCAAGTTCAGCTCCTACCTCGTGGTGACCATCGTCATCTGCGCCCTCATCTACCCCATCGAGACCCACTGGGTGTGGGGCGGCGGCTGGCTGGCCGACCTGGGCTTCATCGACTGGGCCGGTTCCGGCGTCATCCACATGGTGGGCGGCACCATCGCCCTCATGGGTGCGGCTTTCCTCGGCCCGCGCCTCGGCAAGTATGACGCCGACGGTCGCTCCAACGCCATTCCCGGCCACAACATCACGCTCGGCGCCCTGGGCGTCTTCATCCTGTGGTTCGGCTGGTACGGCTTCAACGGCGCTGCCGGCGGCTCTGTCGCCCAGATCGCCCAGATCTTCACGACCACCACGCTTTCCTGCGTGTGCGCCGTCCTGGCCGCCATGATTCTCACCTGGGTGAAGAACGGCAAGCCTGACGTGACCTACACGCTCAACGCCGCCCTTGCGGGCCTGGTGGGCATCACGGCCGGCTGCGCCGACGTCGACGCCATCGGCTCCATCGTCATCGGCCTTGTC
>CAKUKJ010000502.1 GCA_934662525.1 uncultured Coriobacteriales bacterium
TAGACAAGGCCGTAGCCGGTTGCCTCGGTGCGGGCGAGCGAGCCGCCGAAGGAGAGGCCCTTGCCGGTGAGCACGCCCGACCACTCGTTGCGGATGCGCTTGTACTGGCCGAACAGGTAGCCGATCTCGCGGCCGCCCACGCCCAGGTCGCCGGCGGGCACGTCGGTGTCGGGGCCGATGTGGCGGGCAAGCTCGGTCATGAAGCTCTGGCAGAAGTGCATGATCTCGTTGTTGGACTTGCCCTTGGGGTCGAAGTCGGAGCCGCCCTTGCCGCCGCCCATGGGCAGGGTGGTGAGGGCGTTCTTGAAGATCTGCTCGAAGCCGAGGAACTTCAGCATGCCCAGGTAGACCGTGGGGTTGAAGCGCAGGCCGCCCTTGTAGGGCCCGATGGCGGAGTTGAACTCGACGCGGAAGCCGCGGTTGACCTGGACCTCGCCCTTGTCGTCGACCCACGGCACGCGGAACTGGATGATGCGCTCGGGCTCGACGATGCGCTCGAGAATCTTGTTCTGCTGGTACTCGGGATGGGCCTCGAAGACGGGCTCGAGCGAGGTGAGGACCTCGGTGACGGCCTGGATGAACTCGGGCTGGTTGGGATCCTTCGCCTTGACCTGCTCGATGACGTCGCTTGCGTAGCTCATGTGCTCCTCCTTTGGGTGCCGTCGGTGCCCCGGTTTGCGGGTACGTGCGGTCGGTTGTTTCGTTTCTGTCAAACGCTTCGAAACCTTGCGCAGCCGTATGGAAACGACCGCGAAAAAATGCAAGGCATAGAATGCCAAATCACCTATTGAGAAGAGCCCACAAACGCACGATTTAACACTGAGGAAATAGTCTATTGAGACTTCTCCATACCAGGCAGACGCCTTGTTTCTGGTTTGTTTCACACGCGCCACTCACCGCTGGGGCACCCGTTTGCGACCTGGGATCCGAGGCGCGCATGCAAAAAAGGCCGCCGCCCGGCATAGGGGCGACGGCCTTGTGAAGGTCGGTCTTTGCGAGGGGCGGGCGCCTAGCGAACGCCTAGGCCGCAGCCTTCTTCTTGGAGCCGAAGATGGTCCTGCAGCCCTTCACGGCCAGGATGACGGCCAGGATGACCAGGATGATGCCGAGGATGAACTGCATGAGGGTCGCAGTGGTGTTCTCGGGCGTCAGCAGGCCGCCAAAGATGATGGCGCCCTTGGCCTGGATGGAGATGCACAGCGACGTCAGCGTGACGACGAGCATGAACACCATGGGCACGTAGAACATCTTGTTGTTCTTGCCGATGTTGCCCAGGAAGGCGGCCACGGCGAGCAGGCCGAGCGCGGCGAGCAGCTGGTTGGCGGCGCCGAAGAGCGGCCAGATGAGCGTGTAGCCGTGCAGGCCGAGGAACACGCCGGCCACGACGGTGATAATGGTGCCGACCCAGGGGTTCACGAGGAACTTCTTGAAACCGGTGACGTCGTCGGCCGTCTTGCCCACGGGGATGAAGAACTCCTGGAACATGTAGCGGGCAAGGCGGGTGGCCGTGTCGAGCGAGGTGAGGCAGAACACCGAGACGGCCAGGATGAGCAGGGAGTACGCGATGGACTCGGCGCCCGGGCCGAACACGCAGGCCAGCATCTTGGACAGGCCGCCGGCGAAGACCGCCGTGGGCGAGGCGTAGGTGCCGTCCATGTAGCCGTTGAACACGAAGGCCACGGCGCACAGGGAGATGACGGCCACCAGGCACTCGAGGAGCATGCCGCCGTAGGCGACGGGCTTGGCCTGGCCCTCACGGTCGAGCTGCTTGGAGGTGGTGCCGGAGGCGACGAGCGAGTGGAAGCCCGAGATGGCGCCGCAGGCGATGGTGATGAACAGGGCCGGGAACAGGAAACCCGAGGTGGCGACCTTGGACGCGCCCTTCACCGAGGCGTCGACGTTGAACGCCGTAAACGCCGGGATGGAGGCGGAGTCGCCCAGGTTGCCCGTGACGCCGGCGCCGATGACGCCGATGAGGGCCAGGGCGATCATGCCGTAGAGCAGGTAGCTCGAAAGGTAGTCGCGCGGCTGCAGCAGAATCCACACCGGGGCCACCGAGGCCACGAGGATGTAGG
>CAKUKJ010000503.1 GCA_934662525.1 uncultured Coriobacteriales bacterium
TCGATAAAGTATATGCATAATCTCACTGACGTCCAGTCCTTCACAGAAACTCATCATCTCATCATCAAGCCTCAATATCTCGCCATCTTTTTGGGATGTGCCGAAGCGTACAATCTGCCCGCACACGCCGTATTAGGAGACACGATGGATGCCCTCACTGCCTTTTTAAGCTCGCTCTTCACCCTTGGCGACCCCAGCGCGTCAGGCGTGAGCATACCGCTCGTGCTTGAGTTCGGCGCGGTGCTGGCCGGTGCGGTGTCGGGGGCGCTCACCGCCTGCACCATGCGGATGGATCTCATCGGCGTGTGCGTGCTTGCCATCGCAAGCTCTTTGGGCGGCGGCCTCGTGCGCGACATGATTCTGTCCGACCAGGGCGTCTACATGCTCGATTACCCGCAGGCCATGTTGTGCTGCATTATCGTGGCGCTGCTGGCCTTCTTCTTCTCAAGCCTCATCAAGCGCTTTGAGCGCAGCGTGGCCTTTTTTGATATCGTCAGCGTGGCTCTTTTTTCTGTCACAGGCGCCGACAAGGCCCTTATGGCGGGATACGGCGTCTATGCCGGCGTTCTCATGGGCGTGCTCACCGCTGTGGGCGGAGGCGTGATTCGCGATGTCATCGTGGGGCGCGTGCCGGGCATCTTCCGGGCAAGCAATTTCTATGCCGTTTGCTCGTTGGCCGGAGCGCTCGTCTACTGTCTGCTTGTGGAAAACCACATGGTGAAGGGGTGGGCTGCCGTAGCCTGCACGGCGGTAGTCCTGGCCCTGCGCTACCTGTCGCTGCACTACAACTGGCACACGTGCGCGCCGATAGATCTGGCCGAGCGCTTCTCAAAGAAAAACGAAGACGACGGAAAATAAGTCGCCATGCCTTGCCTACTCAACGGCAGAGGCGGCCTCTTCCTGCACCTCGTCGATAACGTCCTCAACCGTGGGATTGAAGACCTGCTCCGTTGCAAGCCCGGCATCCGCGAGGTCGAGAATCTGCTGGCCCTTTTCATCAAACACCGCGATGGTGGACGAAGCTTCGAGGTTGTTGATGTACAGGTCGAAAAGCTGCGCACGCAACGACTCGCTCAAATCCTGTTTGATTGCCTCCATGATGTCGCTTGGGACATCAGAAAGTTCGATGTCGCCGTTCTCGTCGACCTCAGGCTCATAGAAGCCCGTGCATTTGATGATGTAGTAGCCGAAACGCGTGCGAACGACGTCCGACGTCTCTCCCGGCTCCAACTCGTTCAATGCGGCCTGGTATTCCGAGGAGTTCGTGTTGAGGAAGTCCCATCCGGCATCCCCGCCTTGTGAGGCGCTTTGGTCAGCCGAGTACTCCTGCGCAAGAGTGGCGAAGTCCTCCCCTTGCTCGACCTTTGCCTCAACGTCGCAAGCCAGCTTGTAATCCGCCTGACTGAAGAGGATGAAGGAAGACCGTTTTGTGGCAACGCCTGCGAGCACGGTACGCGCATAGCGCCCGATTTGCTCGTTTGTCGGCTCGGGTTCGGGTATGACGACGTCGATCAAACGAGAGCGCAGCATCTGTGTGCGCATGGCCGCGGCATAGGTCTTCTCGGTGAAACCGGAATTGGAAATGGCGATCAAAAAGGAGTTATAGCTGGGATACAAGTCCTCAACCTCAGCGACGGCGTCTTGCACCTCGTCGTCGGATATCTCCACTCCATAGCTGGCAGCGGCTGCATCGAGCAAAACGTCATCGACGAGCTCGTCTATGAGCTTGGCGCGAAAATCCCATTCGGTCATAGCGTTGGCGTCAAGATAAGACTGGAAGTCAGAATCAATCGTAAGCCCGAGGCGTTTCTTCTCGGTGGCAACCGCCTCATCAACCTCGTCTTGCGTGATGACCGTGCCGTTGACGACGGCCGCGACGTCGGTTGCGTCAAGGTGGTTGGTTTGAAGCGCCTCGTTCACCATGGCCTGGGTGTCGTCGGCCGCAGCCGTGCTTGCAGAAGCCGAGCAGCCCGACACGATGGCACCCACGATACAAAGCGATGAGACCGACAGCGCAACAATGGCTGAAGCCGTGACGCGATCCATGGGCCTCCCTACACTCAACCACA
>CAKUKJ010000504.1 GCA_934662525.1 uncultured Coriobacteriales bacterium
CCCCGGGGGGCGCTGGCGCCGCGCGGCGGGACGTGCGAGGAAGCCCTGGAGGGCCCCGAGAGG
This sequence comes from uncultured Coriobacteriales bacterium, assembly GCA_934662525.1. Taxonomy (GTDB): domain Bacteria; phylum Actinomycetota; class Coriobacteriia; order Coriobacteriales; family UMGS124; genus UMGS124. Next base: position 64 of record CAKUKJ010000504.1, read on the forward strand.
GGCCCTTTCGCGTTTGGGGGGCATTGACTTCATTCTACTTATATAAGTTCCTTTCTCTCAAACCAGGCATTTCCAGGTTTTTGTCTTCGCCTTATATCTAACCTTATCCTTTTAATTTGCTATCAAGTAAATCTCGCACAGCTGTATATTTCTTTTCTGGAACAGGCAAGATTGTTCCGTCTTGAAGCTCGATTTGAAAGCGCGAAATACTTGCAATGTATGTCGGATTGACGATGTAGCTTGCATGGCAACGCACAAATAGGTCGTGATAGAGACTGGCGATAGTAGAGAGTGAGTCGGTGGCCTCATATATTCCATCTGGTGTGTGGACCTTTGTGTGACGGTCGTGGCTTTCTGCAAACATGATGTGTTCATATGCAACATAAACTGCCGTATGCCCTTTTGTGCGCAGGCAGATTCTGCCGGAGGCTGGCGTTCCGGTGTAGTGCATTTCTGTGCCAAATGTCTCGGTGTAATGTATGGGATAGATGTTGTCGCGCCTATCATATGCTATGGCGTTTGAGATATGGCACACCGAAATTTGCGGCACCTCTTTGCAGTTAACCCAGCTGAGTTGCACCCGTTGGTTGACGCGGCCTATGGTGCCATCAGGCCAGATTGTGTCCACTAGAAACATGGCGACTGCTTCAAAAACAGAGGGGCTGCCTGTTGGAATCACGGTAATGCTAAGGTCGTGCACGCTGAATTTCAAGGTATTGTTTTCGGCGGCAAACGCGCTCTTCAAGGCTGGTTGGATCCTTATAATCTGACTCTCTCCTGGTCCCACCCAAAGCACATCCGGGTGGCAGGCATCGAGGAACGGCTCGATGTCGTTGTCGTAATAGGAAAGAAGTATCTTTGCCGATAGCTCCGATATGTTCGCGTAACGCATCGTGCCCTCCTTAGATGTCACATGCGATGATAACCGAATGCGCTGCATGCTTCTGTTGGGTGAGGCCTATGCGGGACGGTAGTTTTTTGCATGGGTGCGCGCGAGGCTTGATTGACGATTCTGAAGGGGGTGGCCATTCATGCTCCAACGCCGATTTTTGCGGTTTTTCCTGGGCACGGTCTTAAGGCTGGACTCATAGTCGCGCTCGACGCAGGGCGTTGTACCAGCCATCAAGTGCGGTTTGGCGTGCGTCGGGGGTGATGGCGGGTTCGAAACGTGCGGCGATTTTTGCGTTGGAGCGCAGCGCGTCGAGGTCGCTCCAATAGCCGGCGCCCAGGCCCGCGAGATAGGCGGCGCCCAGCGCTGTTGTCTCGGCGGTGCGGGGGCGCACGACGGGGCAGTCCAGCATGTTCGCTTGCCACTGCATCGTGAACGCGTTCATCGCCCCTCCTCCATCCACCGCCAGAGCGCCCAGCTTGCAGGGAAAGTCGCGCTGCATGGCCTCGAGCACGTCCAATGCCTGGTAGGCGATGCTCTCCAGGGCCGCTCGAACGAGATGGGCACGCGTGCAGCCGCGCGTGAGGCCGCAGATGATGCCGCGCGCCTCAGCATCCCACCAAGGGGCGCCGAGGCCGGTAAACGCTGGCACGAGGTAGGCGCCTGCCGCGTCGGGCACGCTGAGGGCGAGTGACTCCGTTTCGGCGGCGGTTGAGATGAGGCCCAGTTCGTCACGGAGCCATTGCACGGTTGACCCTGCGTTGAAGACGGAACCCTCAAGAGCGTAGCAGATGTCTTCGTCAGGCGTGGCAGCAATGGTTGTGACCAGGCCATTTTGTGAGCGGACGGCTTGTGTCCCCGTGTTCATGAGCATGAAGCAGCCGGTGCCGTACGTTGCCTTCGCCTGGCCCGCCCCAAAGCAGCAATGGCCGAAGAGAGATGCCTGCTGGTCGCCTGCGACGCCTAAAATCGGCGGGCGGGCGTGCATGATGTCGTCGCTTACTCGGCCGTAATCGGCGCATGAGGGGTACACCTTGGGCAACATCGAGCGCGGGATGCCGAAGAGTTCAAGCAAATCATCATCCCAGTTCAGTGTGTGGATGTTATACAGCAT
>CAKUKJ010000505.1 GCA_934662525.1 uncultured Coriobacteriales bacterium
GGGTCTGGTATGCCGAGCAGGGTGTCTCGATGCGACCGAGCAGGGCATCGATGGCCAGCATGCCCTGCGGGGTCGTGGATGAGCACTCCTGGTGGTCGGAGAACACGCCGCCCGAAATCCCTCCCCAGTCGGCGCCCACATAGAGTTCCAGCGCCTCCTGGATCTTGTCGGCCTCGAGCCAGCACGTCTCGGCGGCAGCCTCGATTGTCCAGGGCTCGGCCTCCTCCCAGTAGATTTGGCCGGCCGTCTTCGCTTCCACGCCGTTCACCTTGGCGGTCCCGAAAAGCTCGGGATCCACCTCGAGGTCCTCGGGTGCGCAGAACGGCAGCGGCTTGATCTCGCCAGTCTTGGCGTCGAGGCACACGTAGGCGGGCGTGTCGTACACACCGTCCTTGTCTGCCGCCGGGTTCACGTAATCCGGCCAGACCTCCTCGGCCTTGTAGGCCATGCGCGTCTCGGGGTTGATGAGAAACGGCAGGTTCGTCCAACTCTTGCAGAATTTCTCGTCGAATGCCTTCTGATCGATGATATAGCGAATCCAGGCAAGGAGCAGCGCGTTGTCCGAACCAGGACGAATCGGCAGCCACACGTCGGCCTTCGTTGCCTCGGCGGTCATATATGGGTCGATGACGATGGTCTTCACGCCGAGGTCGGCACGCGCGTCCGCCAGGCTGTGCCCGCCATGGGCCGCCTTTGAAGAATGGGGCTGGCTGCCCCACAGCACGAAGACGCGCTCCGTGTCGTCGATGCGGCCCTCGGTAAGCTCAGAGGCGTCCACGACGCCCATCCAGCGCTCGGCCGCGTCCATGTCGACACAGCAGTTGAAGCCCACGCCGCAACGCGTCACAAAATCGCGCGGCATGGCGCACTGGCACGCGCCGCTCGCAAGCGAGTTGCAGCCGCCAAACGTCGAATCGATTGCGCCGGTCTCCCACTCAATGTAAGCTCCACCGCCGCCGCGGGCATGCCAGTACGAATAGGGCCCATATTTCTCGATGGCCGTGGCAATCTGCGTGCTGGCCAAATCGATGGCCTCGTCCCAGCCAATCGCCTCCCACTTGTTCTCTCCACGCATTCCCACGCGCTTCATGGGATGCAGCACATGGCGGGGGCTGTACACCGTCTGAAGCTGCGAGAGACCCTTAAGGCAGATACCGCCTTTATTGAGGGGACCGTCAGGGTCTCCCTCGATTTTCACCACGACTCCGTCCTCGGTGTATACGATTACGGGGCAGCAATCGGCGCAACCGTGGCAAGCGGTCTTGTGCCTCTCCCTCGTCACAGGCTCGTCGGCAAATGCCTGAGAGGTCTCCTCCAGCAGCATGCCGTCCGACGCTGCGAGGGCCGTTCCGGCCGCTGCAGCGGCCTTAAGAAAAGAACGCCGTGTCACAGCACATGCGTTTGTTCCCATACCGTCCTCCGTTTTTCGGTTCTGCCGATGTGGCCCCGCACGGCATTGCCGCAGGGTTGAGGGCCCAAAAGACTGTTGCCAGGGCCACATCGCACATACGTTGTTTTACAAATCGCCCGTTTTGCCGCCATCGTTGCAGTCGGCACAACACCCGCGCATCAACCAACGGGCAAAGTCTTCCAAGCGCCGTCCCATACAAGCACTCCCGCGCGCTCAAGGGCGTCTATGAAATAGCTTGGATGCAATGGCCGGCCGCCCTCAGCGCACGCGACGTCGAGCAAGCCGCCTTCCTCAAGACGCGACGCAACCTCAGAGAAACTGCGCGGCTGCGTGCAAAACTCCAGGATCTCGTTAAATACTGCAACACGGTCTGCATGTTCGTCCTCAAGCTTGCCAAGTCGGCGGGCAGGACTCATCTCCTCGGCGGCATCCGCACCGTCGGCGGTCGTTTGAACCGCAAACGATGCAACGAGGTCATCAGCCTCGTCTGGCGTCAGGCCCGCCTTACGCTGCGCGTCCACCTCATCTCCCCTCTCGTCAAGCTCGATCCAGTCAAGCCCACCAAGCTTGACAAGGTTTCGCACAAGACGGTAGGGGCTCTGGGCCGCCTGCGAGAACTGCGGCCAGGTCTGAAT
>CAKUKJ010000506.1 GCA_934662525.1 uncultured Coriobacteriales bacterium
AGCTTACCCTCCGCTTACCCGCGCTGTACGGCCAGTGCTCTAGCTCGCCGGGAGATGCCGCCCGTTCGGAAGAGGTCGAGGCGGCGCACGCCCTCACGGCTGCACGCCGTGCGGCTGCCCCGCTGTTCGCCGAGGCCGTGAGCTCCCAGATGGCGCGCCTGGAGATGGGCACCGCACGTCTCGACGTGCAGGTGGACGAGCTTGCGCGCGCCCAATGGGGGGGCCATGGGGCGGATAGCGTCGAGTTCCTTTACCGCCCCGGCCAAGCCATGCAGCCCAGGCCGCTTGCCCGCATTGCCTCCGGCGGCGAGCTGAGCCGCGTCATGCTGTCCATCAAGGTCGTGCTCGGGGCGCGCGACGACGTGGAGACGCTTATCTTCGACGAGATCGACACGGGGGTGGGCGGCTCAACCGCCCGGGCCGTGGCCCAAGTCATCGCCGAGCTTGCCCGGACTCGCCAGGTCATCGTCGTCACGCATCTGGCGCAGCTTGCCGTCGTCGCGCAGAGCCACTATGTCGTGCGCAAGTCCGACGTCGGCGGGCTTGGCATCCCTGCAACCCAGCTCGTCGAGGTCACGGGGGAGGAGCGCGTCCGCGAGGTCGCCCGCCTGCTTTCCGGTGACGAAGATGAGACGACCATGGAACATGCACGCGCGCTACTTGACAAGGCCGGGGGTAGGTAAGGTATACTCTCCAAGTTCTTCGCGTGGTGCGTTCGTTCCCGGGGCGTGGCGCAGTCTGGTAGCGCGCGTGCTTTGGGTGCACGATGTCGCTGGTTCGAATCCAGTCGCCCCGACCATGCGGCGGTAGTTCAATTGGTAGAGCGTCAGCCTTCCAAGCTGATTGTTGCGGGTTCGAGTCCCGTCCGCCGCTCCATAGAATTCTATGCGGATTCGCCAGCTCCTGGCGGGTCCGCTTTTTTGTCCGTGTCGAAAAGGGTTCGAGGGGATTCAGCCGCACGTCATCGGGGGGGCCATGCCCGGCGTGGCTCGTTCTGACTCTATGACGCGCGCGTGCCTTTCCTTGGGAGCCCGTAAGGAGTCCTCCGTGCTGTTCAGCGCCTTGGCCTATCTCGTTTGCGTCATCACGCTCATCTGGGCCCTCAACCGGCTCGAAAACTCCCTTGAGGGCACATCGAGACTCTCAGTGGTCGGCGCGGTGGTTATCGAATGCGCGTTGTTCGCTTGGGCGATGTTTGCCTCCTTTGGCGGGGTGAGCAGCGAGTCTGGTGTGCCTGCCGGCCTCGTGCCGCTTTCCATGCAGGCGTTGGCGGGATGCGTTCTCTTTGCCCCTGCCATACGTCGCTCGCTGGCCGGCTTGGCCACAAGGCTGCGCCCTTTGGCCGTGCTTTGCTCCATACCGCTCGGTTTCTTCCTCATCGAGTTTCCGTACAGCTGCGCCCTCTTCCAGATGGAGCCTCGCTATGTCGGCCTCAACCTGGCCCTTGTCGCCGGGTTCATGCTCGCCGTCTGGCTTTTTGCGCAAAGGCGGATGTGGGGCGTCGTCCTGGGGTTGGCCGCCTGCCTCGTCGCCGGCTTGGCCGACTACTTCCTCATGCTGTTCAAGGGCACGACGATACTGCCTTCCGACATGCTGGCCTTGTCAACGGCCGCCCAGGTGGCGGGAGGGTATTCGCCGGTCTTCGAGGATTCCGCGCTCATCGGCCTTGCGGTTTTCCTCGTCTATTCCGCCCTTCTGGTATGCCTTCCCAACCCCAACCTCACGCCGTTGCGGGTGAGCGCAAACGTCGTGCTCGCATGCCTGGCTGTCTTCGGCCTCGTGCACTGGTATTCCACGACCGACATCGGGGAGGAGTGGGGTATCGAGGTTGACGTGTGGAGCAACGAGACGTCCTACATGACCTACGGCGCCGTGCCCTGCTTCCTGCAGCGTCTCCAGGAGGTGCAGCCCGAGGCTCCGATGGGATATGACACGCAGTCGGCCGACGACCTCATCGCGAGCCTCGCCGCACAGTGGGACGCCGAGCACCCGGGGTACCCCCAGTCTCTTGCGGAGTATTACCGCACCTGCGACGATGC
>CAKUKJ010000507.1 GCA_934662525.1 uncultured Coriobacteriales bacterium
GCACAGGCTTGCGTTCGACGAGGCGTCCTTCCTTCAGGTGGCCTTGCGTGCGCGCCGCGACGTGCGCGTCATGGGGGTGGAGCCGTGCGTGCATGTGACCGACGGCCCCCACGAACAGGCGTTGCGACGCGCCCTGCCTTTCGCGCTTACGTCCGACCAGGAAAGGGCCGTCTCCGAGATCCTGCACGACATGGCCAGCCCGCTCGCCATGAGCAGGCTGCTTCTGGGGGACGTCGGCACGGGCAAGACCGCCGTGGCGACCCTTGCGCTCGGGGCGGTCGCCGACTCTGGGGGCCAAGCGGCGCTCATGGCGCCCACGACCGTCCTCGCCCAGCAGTATGCCGACAAAGTCGGCCCCCTCTTGACGCAGGCGGGCATCACGTGGGCGCTTGTGAGCGGGGCCACCCCTAAGCTCGAGCGCGCCTCCATGCTTGACGCCCTCGCGGCGGGCACGGTGAGCGTGCTGTTCGGCACCCATGCGGCCCTTTCGGACGACGTGCGCTTCGCCCGGCTCACGCTCGTCGTCATCGACGAGCAGCAGCGCTTCGGCGTCAACCAGCGCAACGCCCTGCGCGAGAAGGGGCGCGGGGCCGACCTGCTCGTCATGAGCGCGACGCCCATCCCCCGTACGATGGCGCTTGCCCTGTACGGCGACCTCGACCGCAGCTACTTGCGCGCGCGTCCCGTGCCGGGCGCGGGCGTCACCACGCAGGTCGTCGCCAAGCGCAACCGCGCCGACGCGTACGCCGCCATGATTTCCGAGCTAGAGCAGGGCAGGCAGGCATATGTCGTCTGCCCCCTTGTGGGCACGGCGGCGGGGGATGACGGCGGGCCCGACCAGGCGGCGCTCGACCTCGAGGCGGGAGAGGACCCCAGCGACGCCCAGGCGGCCATGAAGGTCGCCCGCTCGCTCGCGAGGGGGGTCTTCTCCTCCTATGAGGTGGGGTTGCTTACCGGGCGCATGAAACCCCAGGAGAAGGCGCAGGTCATGGCCGATTTCAAGGCGGGCAGGATCCAAGTGCTCGTCTCGACGACCGTCATCGAGGTCGGCGTCGACGTGCCAAACGCCACGGTCATGCTCATCGAGGACGCCGAGCGCTTCGGCCTGGCCCAGCTCCACCAGCTGCGCGGTCGCGTGGGGCGCGGCAAGCATCCCGGCCAGGTCTTCCTCTGCACGAATGCCTCGTCTGCCAACGCGAAGCGCCGCATGAAGGCCCTCGTCGAGATTTCCGATGGTTTTGAGCTTGCCGAGCAAGACCTGCAGCTGCGCCGCGAAGGCGATATCATGGGCGTCCGGCAGTCCGGCGACGTGTCGCTGCGCTTCGTGGACCTTGCCCGCGACGCCGACCTGCTGCAAGACGCCCACAACCTGGCCTGCGAGATGCTGGAGAAGGACCCGGCACTGCAGGCCCCTTGCCATGTTCCCGTCAAAGCTGAGGTCGTCGCCCGGTATGGCGACGTCTTTCGCGATGTGAGCGGAGGTTAGCCCTCAAATGACCGACAACCCCAATGCCCGGCAGCCTTATCCCGGCGGTGCGCCCGTGCACATCCTGACCCCGCGGCGCTACCTTGTTCCGGGGACGTTCGACCCCATCACGCGCGGCCACCTCGACGTCATCGAGCGGGCGAGCAGGCTGTGCGACGAGGTCATCGTCGCCGTGGCGGAGTCCAAGCACAAGCGCGGCGGCACGGCATTCACGCTGGAAGAGCGCGTCGAGCTCGTGCGCGACGCCACCGCGCATCTGCCGAGCGTGTCGGTCATGCCGTTCCAGGGCCTGCTCGTGTCGTTTGCGCGCTCCATCGGCGGCGTGACGGCCGTGGTCAAGGGCCTGCGCCTGACCACCGACTTCGAGTACGAGCTGCAGCAGGCCCATCTCAACTACCGCATGGCGCCCGAGCTCGAGGAGATATTCGTCATGGGAGGGGCCGACTACGGCTATGTCTCCAGCTCGGCCGTGCGCGAGATAGCCGAGCTTGGCGGCGACGTCGCCCAGTTCGTGACGCCGAACGTGGAGGCTGCCCTGCGC
>CAKUKJ010000508.1 GCA_934662525.1 uncultured Coriobacteriales bacterium
GAGCAGGCCCGCGACTACGTCCTCGGCCAGGCCACCCAGGCCAAGAAGCTCCTCGAGGTCCTCGACCCCGGCCCCGTCCGTACGGCGCTGGAGTCGTTCGCCGACGTGGTGGCGACCCGCTCCTCCTGACCCCGGGCCCGCTCACCACGGCCCGCAGCATCAAGGAGGCGATGATCCACGATTGGGGCTCGCGCGACGCGGCCTTCGTGGCGATCAACAAGGCGGTGCTGGCTGCCATGAGGGCGGCGGGGAAGGTGGCGCCGGACATCCGACAGTCTTACAAGGCGATTCGTGTGGCCGAGGACGTCGTGGGGGCGGCGGGGTTCGTCGATCTGCGCTGCCGTATCGACGACATATCGGCGAAGGCCTCCGACGGCTATGACATTCCCTGCCGGGTGTTCACGCCGCGCGACATCGAGTTCTCCTGGCGCGAGGGCTTGCAGGTGAGCGAGGACTTCGAGGGTACGATCCTTTTCTTTCACGGCGGGGGATGGGCCAACGGCGACGTCGCCTACTACTCAGACGCCTGCGCACGCACGGCCATCCGCTTGTCCCGGCGCGTCGTTTCGGTGGATTACCGCCGTTCTCCCGAGCACAGGTTTCCCCAGGCGGTGCTCGACTGCTACGAGGTGGCCCGGCAGCTCTTTGCCGGCACGCTGTTGCCCGATGTGCGCCGCGAGCGCATCGTGCTCTTCGGTGACTCTGCTGGAGGCAACCTTGCTGCGGCGGTGAGCCTCATGGCGCGCGACAGGGGCGACTTCGCCCCGCGCACCCAGATGCTGCTCTATCCCGCGCTCAACGACGACTACGACCCTGCCACCAGCCCCTACGACTCCTTGCGCGAAAACGGCGAGGGATACCTGCTCTCCGCGCGCGACATCCAGGGCTATATGGACATGTACGCGCCTGACCCGGTGCAGCGCCGCGACCCCTATTGCGCCCCCCTGTGCGCCGCCGACCTCTCCGGCCAGCCGCGCACGCTTGTGATGACGGCCGAGTACTGCCCGCTGCGCGATGAGGGCGAAGAATATGCCCGGCGGCTTGCAAAAGCCGGCAACGACGCGCAGTGCGTGCGTATACTTGACGGCGTGCATGGGTACTTTCTCTACCCGTCCGTCTTGAACTTGGTGCGCGACACATACCAGGTGATGGAGTGTTTTTTGGCGGGGTCGGAGCTTGTGCAAGAGGGTGATGCGTCGTGGGCAGAGATACGTGGTACCGACTAGACAACGTCGGCAAGTTTTACTCGTCGCAGGCGGGCGGGTCGCGCCAGACGGTGTTTCGCTACGCGGCCACGCTCACCGAGGACGTAGACCCCGACGTGCTTCAATCTGCCCTGGTCAAGACCGTCGAGCTTTTCCCGAGCTTCAACGTCTGCCTGCGCAGCGGGGCGTTTTGGCACTATCTTGAGCCGTCGGGCGAGGCGCCCCGGGCGCTTCCTGAGACGCTGCCTGTGTGCTACGGCCTGCATGTGAACGCCAAGAGCGTGCTCTTCCGCGTGACGTACTTCGGCCCGCGCGTAAACGTCGAGGTCTCCCATATGGTGAGCGACGGCCGCGGCACGCTGCAGTTCTTTCGGGCGCTGCTGCGGTTCTACCTCTGCGCGCGCTACGGCCTTGAGGGCGTCCCGCTCGACTACGACGGTTCCGACCAGCAGAAATCCGAGAACAGCTTCGACAAGTACTTTGAGAGCGACAAGAAGGGCAGCGTTGCCACCCCCCGCGCCTGGCGTCTGCCCGGCGCGCATGACGAGGGTGACCCCACGTTCATGGAGCTGCACCTGCCCGTGGCCGGCGTGCTCTCGCTTGCCCGCAGCTGGGGCGTGAGCCTGACCTCGCTCGTGTGCGCGGTGCTCATCGCGTCTTTGCGCGACGAGATGACCCGCCGTGAGCGCAGGCGCACCATCTGCATGGACGTGCCGGTTGATCTGCGCTCGCATTTCAAGTCGGCCACGGCCATGAACTTCTTCAGTCTGGCGTTCGTCTCCTATTGCCCGGCTGAGCACGGCGAGGCCGACGA
>CAKUKJ010000509.1 GCA_934662525.1 uncultured Coriobacteriales bacterium
GCACGTACTCGATGGGGTCTTCCATTGTGATGATGTGGCCGGTGCGCTCGTGGTTCATGCGGTCGACGATGCAGGCGAGCGTGGTGGACTTGCCCGAGCCGGCCGGCCCCGTGACCAGCACCATGCCTCTGTTGACGGATGCCAGGCGCAGCACCGCCTCGGGGATGTGCATCTCGGCGGGGTCGGGCAAGCCGAAGGGGATGACGCGCACGACTGCGCCGAACGACCCCCGCTGGCGAAAGACGTTGGCGCGGAAGCGGCCCACGCCGGCAAGCGCGAAGCTGAAGTCCTCGTCGTGGTTGAGGTTGGACTCAAACGCAGAGATGTCGCGCCCGGCGATGGCGTAGATGGCGCGCACGACCTCCTCGGTGTCGGCCGGCATGAGCGGGGCGTCGTCGCTGCGCACCTGCACGCCGCTTGCCTGGTAGGAGAGCGGCAGCCCCGCGATGAAGAAGACGTCGGAGGCCTTGACCTCGATCATGCGGCTCAGCAGTTCTTTGATTTCCATAAGGGGCTCCTAATTGCTCTCTTTGTTGTCGGTGCTCTGAGAGGCATCGTTGGCGTCGCCCGCGCTTGAGCCGCCCCAAAGGGCCTCGGACGAGCCTGCCTGCGCGGTGGACGTCGTCCATGCGTCGATGACGTACTCCAGCTCGTCGTTGATGCTCACGCTTGCCTGCAGTACGCGGCCGTCGCGGTGCGTAATGACAAGATCGAGGGTGCGTCCCTCGCCTGTGAACGAGTAGGTGAGGGCCTGTGCGCCTGTCTCGCCGTTGCCTTGCTCGGCTCCGCCGCCCTGGGCCATGGCATCGGTGAGCGTGCCGTCGGTGTCTGCGACGATGCGCTTGACTGCGGCCTGGGCCGACTCCCCGGCTTCTTTGCTTTGCGCCAGGTAGGAGTCGACTGCGGCCAGGAAGCGCTGGCCTTCTGCGTCGGTCGCGTAGAGGCCGGCGACGCTCTCGGCCTGGCGCTGCGCCGTGGCGCTTGTCGCGTTGGCGGTGACGATGCACAGCACGCTCAGCACGGCCAGGAGCAGCACGCTCACGAGCGTGATGAAGCTCACGATGCCCATGCGGATGTTGCCGGTTATCTTCTGCGCCATCTACCTTGCCTCCTTCACATAGCGGGAGGCGTCAATCGCGTAAATCTCGTCGTCGCCGGAGTCTTGGCCGCTCACGGCGATGTGCGCCGTGTAGAGCGTCCCCGCCCCTTGCGGCTCGCTCTCCACGTCCACGTGCAGCGAGAGGCCGTCGGTCTTCGAGCCGTCCACGGCGGCGCCTAGGCCCACGGCCTGGCCGCTCGCCACAGCCTCAGGGTCGTTGGAAAACTCCTCGGCCGCGTTCGTCGCAAGCTGCACGGCCGCCGTCAGCTGCTGGGCGTTCTTCGAGGTTATCGTGGCGTTGGCAAACAGCGCGCTGAAGACGGCCATTGCCGCAACGATTGCGGCGAGCAGCACGAGCGACTCCACGAGGAACGCCGCGTTGACCCACGAGGGCGAAAGTCCTGCCGGGCTGCCCTTTCCGGCAGACGTCGGATCGGCCATCTGCCCGGTGGTGATGATGCGGGCCATGCTACTCGCCCCCCTGCAGACTGCGCAAGGAGACCTCGGTGCTGCCCTGGTCGGTGGTGATGGAGAGCAGGCCCCGGCTCACGCCGAAGTCGAACGTGCTGGATGCGCACAGCACCGTGGCCGACTCGGGCGAATAGGGGTTTCCGCTCAGCGCATACTCCTGTACGACGTTGCCCTGGTAGAGATAGGTGCGGATCTCGAACGTGCCCGACTCGAGTCGCTCCACCACCACGAGCGAGCGGTCCACGAGCCGCGCGTGGAGATCGAGAACGTCGCCGGCCTCGAGGGCGGCGTCCGATCCGGTGGTGCTGCAGATCTCCTCGGCCGCCTGCAGGCTCCAACCGCCGCGAAACACCGACAAGCGGCGAAACAGCACCCGCTCGGCGTCACTGAGCAGTTGATAGCTCCAGTCCACGGTGGCGCGCAGGGTCCGCTGCCGCGCGTCGGAGG
>CAKUKJ010000510.1 GCA_934662525.1 uncultured Coriobacteriales bacterium
GCTTCATCGTGTAATGGAGGAACACGTTCTCAAAGACGTAGTCGGCGACCTCCTCGAGGTCGGGGTCGTCCTGGGCGCGCAGCTCGAGAATCGGCACCTTGCGGTTGAGGCCGAACTTCTCCACGAGCTTGGCGAACAGGGCCTCCCCGCGCTCCGGACCGAACGCCATCTTGAGCGAGGTGTGGTTGAAAGGCACGGGCATCAGTGTGCCGTGAATGTTGGCAAGCACGCGGTGCTGGTAGTTCGTGAAATCGGTGAAGCGCGACAGGTACTCGTGGACGCGCTCGTCGTACGTGTGGTAGATGTGCGGGCCATAGAGGTGGATGAGTACCCCGGCATCGTCGAGGCAGTCGTACGCGTTGCCGGCGATGTGGGGGCGACGCTCAAGCACGCAGACCTTCTTGCCGGCGCGCTCGGCAAGCTCGCGGGCAACGACCGAACCGGCGTAGCCGGCGCCCACGACAAGCGCGTCATAGGCGTTGACATCGAAGGTCTGGGGAAGGCCATGTGCAACGGGCATGGGTGCTCCTTTGCAAAAGTGATGGACGAGGACTCGTTGACGACCGCTGGGCGCATGCGCCGCGTCCAGCAGACGAAAACAGGCATTTGGGGTCAATTTTACCATGATAGAGTGATGGCGCATCGCCCGGGGCGCATATGCCCCCGTAAGTCCATGCCACACATAAGGAGCCTGCCATGAGCAAGTTTGTAGACAGCCTGGTCAGCGCCGCGAAGACCAACCCGCAGCGCATCGTTTTGCCCGAAGGCAACGACCCGCGCACGCTTGAAGCCGCCGCACAGATCGCGGCCGAGGGCATCGCGCGCCCCATCGTTCTGGGAGACCCCTCCCAGATCGACATACCCGGCGTCACCGTCATCGACCACCACACCTCCCCCGAGCGCGACCGTTACGCCACGAAGCTCGCCGAGCTGCGCGCCAAGAAGGGCATGACGTTTGAGGCGGCATGTGCCGCGCTTGACGACGAGCTGTACTTCGGCGTCATGATGGTCAAGATGGGCGACGCTGACGGAATGGTGTCGGGGGCCTGCCATGCCACGGGCGACGTGCTGCGCCCGGCCCTGCAGATCCTCAAATGCGCCCCAGGCGTGTCGCTCGTGTCCTCGTTCTTCGAGATTTCGCTGCCCAACTGCCCCTATGGGGAAGACGGCACGTTCTTCTTCGCCGACTGCGCCCTCAACACCTACCCCACGGCCGACGAGCTTGCCCAGATCGCGGTGCAGACGGCCCGCAGCTGGTCGAGTTTCATGCAGACCACGCCGCGCGTGGCGATGCTGTCGTTCTCAAGCAAGGGCAGCGCCGTCAACGACCACACGACCCTCGTGGCACAGGCCACGGCCAAGGCCCGCGAGCTTGCCCCCGACCTGGAGATCGACGGCGAGCTGCAGTTTGACGCAGCAGTCGTGCCCAGCGTGGCGGCGAGCAAGGCAAAAGGCTCCAACGTCGCAGGCAAGGCAAACGTGCTTGTCTTCCCCAATCTCGACGCCGGCAACATCGGCTACAAGATCGCCCAGCGCCTGGGCGGGGCCGAAGCCATCGGCCCGGTGCTGCAGGGCATAGCCGCGCCCGTGAACGACCTGTCGCGCGGCTGCTCGGCGTCTGACATCGTGGGCATGGTGGCCGCCACCGCCGTCCAGGCCCAGCGCCTCCATCAGGCCCGCGCGCAGTAAGCCCCGCGCGCACTGTACGAAAAGGCGGGCCGCCCCATGGAAAGCATAGGACGGCCCGCCTTTTGGCATGTCGGTCGGAAACCGAGGTCAGCCCAAGATGCGCTTCACGTCGAGGGCAATCATGTACTCCTCGTCGGCCGGGATGACGAAGACATTGACCTTGGCCCCCTCGGGCGAGATACGCCAGGGCACTTTGTGCCGCTGGGCGTTGAGCTCGGGGTCGACCGAGATGCCCAGGCCCTCCAGGCCCTCGACGACCTTTGAACGAATGACGGGCGAGTTCTGCCCCGCTCCCGCCGTGAACACGAC
>CAKUKJ010000511.1 GCA_934662525.1 uncultured Coriobacteriales bacterium
AAAGGAACTTGAGGAGAAGTCGGCGCTCACGCGCCGAACGTTCGTGGCCGCCGCGGCCCTTGCCGGCCTCGGTGCGGCCGCCGCGCAATCGGGCGTGACGTTTGCACGTGCGGCCGAGCCCGCTGCGACCGCCGACGAGGCCGAGCAGGGCGCTGCCGCCCAGCCGGCGGAGGGCGAGGAGATCGTCTGGACGCACTGCCACGTGAACTGCGGCGGCGCGTGCCCCCTGCAGTGCCATGTGAAGGACGGCGAGATCGTCTCGGTAGAGTGCGACACCACCGGCTCGTCCGCCTTCGGCGACTTCCAGCCCCGCGCCTGCCTGCGCGGCCGCTCCATCCGCCGTTGGATCGGCGGGGAGGACCGCCTCAACTACCCCATGCGCCGCGTCGCCGGCACCGCCCGCGGCGAGGGCATCTACGAGCAGATCAGCTGGGACGAGGCGCTCGACACCATCGCCAGCGAGTTCACGCGCATCAAGGAAACTTACGGCAACGAGGCCGTCTTCATCCAGGAGTGCTCGGGCGTCGAGCAGAACGTGATGATGAACAGCCCGTTCTTCCGCCTGTTCAATCTCTGCGGCGGCGAGATCCGCCGCTACGGCAACTACTCGAACGGCGCCCTGTCGTTCGGCGCGCTGCCCTATACCTACGGCGGCAACTGGGCGGCCAGGTCGTTCCACACGCTGGCCGAAGACGAGCTCGTCGTCATGTTCGGCAACGCCCCGGCCGACACGCGCATGGCGGGCGACGGCGCCGGTTACGACCTCAACGTGGCGCGCGAGCAAAAGCACGTGAAGGTCGTCGTCATCGACCCGCGCCGCAGCGACATCGCCACCAACCAGGATGTGGAGTGGATACCGATCATGCCCGGCACCGATGCCGCCCTCGTGGCGGGCATCGCCCACGAGCTCATCGCATCCGACCTGGTAGACGTTGACTTCCTGCACACCTACTGCGTGGGCTACGACGAGGAGACCCTGCCCGAGGGCGTGCCTGAGAACAGTTCCTACTACGCCTACGTCATGGGCACGGGCTACGACATGGTGGAGAAGACCCCGGCGTGGGCCTCTCAGATCACGCGCATCCCCGAGGCGCGCATCGTGGAGCTTGCGCACCAGATCGGGCAGGCCAAGCCCTGCTTCATCTGCCAGGGCTGGGGCCCGCAGCGCCGCACGAACGGCGATGCCGCCGGCCGCGCCATCCTGCTGCTCGCCCAGCTCGTGGGCCAGGTGGGCAAGCCCAACACCAACTCGGGCGCCCGCGAGGGCAACGGCGGGTTCTACATCCCCACGCTGCCTGAGGGCGACGACCCCATCCAGGGGCGCTTCCCCAACTTCCTGTGGCCCGAGGCCATCGACCACGGCGACCAGATGACGGCCACCAACGCCGGCATCAAGGACGTCGAGGCCCTCAAGAGCCCCATCAAGATGATGATCAGCTACGGCAACAACATGATGTCGAACCAGAACAGCGGCATCAACGCCACGACCGACATCCTGCGCGACGACACCAAGTGCGAGTTCATCGTGCAGTACGACGTGGTGTGGTCCGACTCGTGCAACTGGGCCGACATCGTTCTGCCCGACCTCACGCCCCAGGAGACCTGGAGCTTCTCCACGCAGGGCGAGAGCAACGACTACCAGTCGGTGACGTTCGGCAGCCCCGTCTGCGAGCCCAAGTTCGAGCGCCGCGAGGTCTACGAGGTCTGCGGCGAGCTTGCCAAGCGCCTGGGCGTCTACGACGAGTACTCCGACGGCGGCAAGACCCGTGAGGATTGGTGCAAGTCGCTCTACGAGGAGTGGGCGGCCGACAACCCCGACGCCCCCCAGACCTGGGAGGAGGGTCTGGAGATGGGCCTGTACAAGCAGCCCATGACCTACGATGACGGCGGCACCGACCCCTTCATCGAAGACCCCGAGGCCAACCCGCTCGGCACCGCCACCGGCAAGATCCAGGTGTACTCCCCCGAGCTTGCCGAGTATGCCAAGACCTGGGAC
>CAKUKJ010000512.1 GCA_934662525.1 uncultured Coriobacteriales bacterium
GCTATCTGCAGTCCTGCACCGTGGGCGTGATGCGGACGTCGAGGTCTTGCGAGGTATCGGCGGAAACGGTCACGTTGAAGGAGATCTCGGCGGGGGCGTCGATTTGGTTGTGAACCTCGCCGCGCACGACCTGGAGGCCCTTGTAGGTGCCGTCGTCCCACCTGTCGAACTGCTCGTTGGCACTTGTCACCTCGATGCTGCCGCCGGCGGGGGCGTACAGGCAGAAGCCGTCGAGAATGTCGTCGTCCGAGCGTTTAGCGGGGTTGCCGCCGAAAATGTTGATGTTGCCGGCCGCCAGCTCCTCGGGCGTCATCACATTGGAGAGACGCAGGCTGCATGGGTACGTCTTCGTCCCATCGGCGTTCTCTGCAGCCTCGCCCATTGAAAAATCGAGGTTGAGGTACCACTCGATCTTCGACCAGGTTGAGTTGTTGAGGTAGATGCCAAGCTGCGGCGCCGCCGGGTCGAGCAGGACCTCACCCGAAGCGCCCATGCCCGCTATCATCTCCTGCTCGTCGGCGTCGAAAGAGCACATGAGCAGATGGCCTTCGTCAATCCCCCTCTGCACCGTGCCGAGCAGGGCGGCAGGGTCCATCGCAGAGACGCTGCCCATGATGCAGTCGAGCACGGCCGAGGCCGCCTCGGTGAAATAGGCGTCAGTCGCCGAGTAGTCGTCGAGGTGGTTCCAGTACGTGTCGTGCATGAGGACGCGCACGGTGGTTGTGCCGTCAAGCACGGTGCCGTCGCTTGTCTGCGTGCCGGGCGTCAGCGCCATGAGCATCTGCAAGAAGATGGGGTCGAGCGCGATGAAGCCGTCGACCTGCTCGCCGCTGGTCTTGTACCAGAGCTGGTTAAATATGTCGCACACGCGTGGGAAGTCGGGGATGCAATTGGGGTTGCCGGCCTTGTAGCCCACCGTGTTACCGTAGAGGTTGAGCTCCTCGTCGGTCAGAGGGACGCAGTTTGCCTCATCGCCGCTCGTACCCACGAAGTGCCCGATTGCCTGAACGTCACCGAGGCTGATGAGGCCGTTGCTCATCGTGGCACGGCAGCATTGGCCCACGAGGCCGCCCGTCGAGCGAATCTCCACGTTGTTCTGAGCGAGCACGGCATAGACGCGGTCGCCTTCCGCCCCCAAAACACCGGGGAGGACGTCGAGAAGCCTCGTGACTTCGTCGAGCTTACCGGAAAGCGGGGCGATCTTCTCCTTTGCCATGCTCACAACCTGAGCAAGCTGGGAGATGTGCATCTCGCCCATGCCGTTGATGGTGGCGATGGACTCGTCGAGCGCGGGCAGCGCCTGCTTGACGGCAGAGGAGACCGCCTGGATGGAGGCGACGTCGACTTGAATCTGCCCCTGACCCACCACCGCCATCAGGCTCCCGAGGTCGATACCCGCAAGCGTCTGCGACACAGGCGCGAGTGCCTCATCAACAAGGTCGGCGAGCATGCCGACGAGCGTGCGGGCCGACTTGACGTCCTCCCCCAAGATGGGAACCATCTCGGCAGCGTCCCACAGCGGGCCTTGAAGCTGAGCTTGGAAGTCGCCGACGGCATCCGACGTGTCGGCGCATAATTCACTCGCTTTGGCGAAGTCAAGCTCCTTGAAGGCGGAGAGGGCCTGGTTGAGCAAGCTAGAGACGTTTGAGGCCTTTTCCTTCAGCCCGTCGATGAGCCCGTCTGCCATGGCGGGCGTGGCAACACCCACAGCAGCGACGGCGGCCAGGCAGACACCGCCCGCCACAACCGCGCGCCGCGTATGCCCGCGTCCATGTCTGTGGCCATGGCCACCACCCGAGCGATGCCCATGATGATGCCCGTGACCCGACCCGCTGTGCGACTCAACGGGCGCATACAGCCCTGCGGGCACGCCCTCAACGTCTTCCTTAAAATGCGATGCCATTCCTTGCTCCTATGTCAAATGCAAACAGGTTATAAATCGATGCGCTGCCCGTCGCACATCACTGAACCGTCTTGAGG
>CAKUKJ010000513.1 GCA_934662525.1 uncultured Coriobacteriales bacterium
GCATTATTCTGCACGCGCACGACAGGGAAAGGAAAGCGCATCAACGTTCGGCGATGAGCTTCTTCTATCAAGCGGCAAGTTCGGCACGCAGGAACTCGATGTCTTCCGGCTCCCCATCGACAAACGCGCCCGCCAGTTTCAAGACGCCTCGATAGAAACGCGTTTGTACAATCTCAGACGCAAGGACTTGAAAATCGGAATACCAACTCATTATGTGACCGGACAGGAAACGCAGTTGTGTATCGAGAACCTCCAACGCGCCGGATACATTCCCACACCGCACACACTCAATGGCCCTGTCGCACAAGAGCGCCAGGTAATCGAACATGAACGAAAGATGGTCCTCGGGAACGTCAAGGCCCTGGGAAACCCTGACGCGGTTTGCCTTGAACTCCCGGTACACCTCGCCTTGAGGTGCTTCCATGAGCTGCATCCCGCCGCAACGAAAGAGCGACTCATAGGGCATGGCGGTGCGGCCCTCGACGGTGGTTGTGCCATAGAACGCAGACGTGAAATCGCACGCAAGCTCCTCGCGCGTTCCCGTATTGCGACGTCGCAGGTAACGCGCGATGTCATTGCATCCGTCGCCATAGGCGTCGACGCAGGCTTGAGGTACCTCGCCGAACCCAGACGCCACGAGGGCGTCAATCTCTTCCTGCGTCAGCGGCTTGAAAAACAGCCGCGCAAGCAGGTGGTACGTTCCTCCGCGCGCCTCAAGCATGCCAATAATCTCATCGTTGTTCATTTTCATTTGCCTTCCCACCGCTTTAGGCCGCTTTCAACCCGGTTGCCTTCCTAGCACTCACCCGTCCACGAGGCGTACTTGGGCGAGAGGATGTAGCGCGTCACGGGACGGGCGTCGGTCTCGTCGGTGAGCTCGTGAATGCAATCCTCGTCGTAACGCGCCATTTCGCGGCAGACGTCGCTTTCGGGGTCATCGAAATCGCCGAAGAAACGGGCACCGCAGTTGCAGTTGTGCACGCACGCAGGCACGTCGGAGCCGTCGGCCGTAAGTTCGTGGCACAGCGTGCACTTGCGCACGATGCCGGCCCCCTCGTCGAGCTGGCGAGCCCCAAAGGGACAGGCAGTAAGGCACAGCCCGCACCCAATGCAGCTGTCGGTGTCTACCAGCACATAGCCCGTATCCTCCTCGCGGAAACTTGCGCCCGTGGGGCACACCTCGATACAGGCGGGGTTCTCGCATTGCTGGCACTGCATCGGCACCCAGTACTTCTCCACATTGGGGAACACGCCGTTGGGCCCGATGGCACGCACCTTGTTGTACGCGCTGCCCAGCGGCAGCCCATGTTCCAGCTTACAGGCCACCACACAGCTGTCGCACCCCGAGCAGCGATCCAGGTTGATCAAAAGTCCCTTGCGCATCTTAGAACACCTCCGGGGTCACAGGCTCGCCCTGCAGAACGGGCATGAACGGCTCGAACTCGGCGCTCTCGGTCCAGATGCGCTCGGGCTTCTCACTCTTCTCGATCTTTACCGTGAACGCCCGGTAGCTGTTCGTTGCAAACGCAGGGTTCTGGAACGAGTCGGCAGACAGGCAGTTGTAGCCGCACTCCTCGATGCCGGGCGTAATGGACTCTTGCGTGTCATCGAAGCACTCGGGGTTCCAGAAACGCTCGGTCAGCAGCACGCCGGGGGCTATGCCCTGCGTCACTTGCGCCATGGCATGCGTGCTGGCTCGGCGGGATGTCACCTTCACCCAGTCGCCGTCGGCAATACCGTACTCTTCGGCTGTTTGGGGGTTGATACGCAAAAGGGGCGCGGGCATGAGTTCACGGATAAACGGGGCGTGGCGCATCGTGCCGTGGTGGAAGTGCGGCAGACGACCCGTGGTGATGACGAGCGGGTACTCGTCATCGCTCAGAGGGCTCTCCGTGGGCTCTTTGAACGTGCAGATGGGGTCGTAATCCTCGCATGCCTCCTGTTCAAAGGGGTACATGTAGGGAAAGCCCGTGCGAGCG
>CAKUKJ010000514.1 GCA_934662525.1 uncultured Coriobacteriales bacterium
GTACATCGCGGCGCCGCCCATCGCCTCGAAGGCGTAGGACAGGTTGGCGACGACGTTGGGCTCGAAGTCGGGGTCGGGCTGGGGGTCGGACGACCCGAAGGCCTGCTCGACCAGCTCCTTGGGCAGGGAGACCTTGAGGGTGGCGGGCCCGCCCTCGAAGGACATCGCGCCCAGGGCGAGCGTGGCCTTCCCCTCGAACTCGTATGAGTCGGGGACGACGTTGCCCTCCTCGTCGGTGGCGTACTCGTAGGAGGTCAGGCGGAAGGTGGCGGTCATGCCGGACAGGGACGCCGAGGCCCTGCCGTCCGAGGACGCCTCGGCCAGGGAGTCGGCCGTGAGGCCCTGCGCGGCGGCCTCGGGGTCGATCGGCACGGTGAGGTCGACGTAGCCGTCGCCGGCCACGGCCAGGGCGTTGGGGGCCGTGCGCTCGGTGGAGCTGCCGTCGGCGTCGCTCGCGGACTTGTTGACGTACATCGCGGCGCCGCCCATCGCCTCGAAGGCGTAGGACAGGTTGGCGACGACGTTGGGCTCGAAGTCGGGGTCGGAAGCAAACTCGTCGGTCTGGTCAGTTGCATCCGCGTTTTCACTCGCTAGCACATCGGCTGTCTTGAAGCCGCGAAGCAAAACAGTCAGTCCGAGGGCATCAGACTTGCCTGTTATCTTTCCGTCCGTGTAAACCAAATCAGTCAAGTCGTGCTTGACCAGTTCATCATCAATACGATAAAGCTTTGCCTCCGCCACATCAGTCGGAAGAGACACAGTAATACGTGCATCACTTTCGGTTTCAAAAGCAATTGCACTACCGTTGCTAATCAGCTCGATGGAGTACAGAGAGTAGTCTGAACCTTCTCCGAGAAGAGTGGAAATCAGCTCATCTGCATTGTCAACCACGGCTGTCTCAGCGTTATCTTTAACCTGTAAGATAGCAGTTTCAAGCTTAACTTTAAGGTTATTATTTGCCGTCACAATACTGACGGCAACTCCAGAATGCTCATCGTGAAAATCAAATGAAGCTTCGGCGTTTTCAGGTTCAGTTTCAGAAGAATCCGCACTAGGAGAATTTGCTGCATCGACCATCCCGTCTGGCAGCACCTCATTTGAGGCTTCGCCATCAGTGGCACCAACTTCACCCCCATTTTCAACGATATCGGTATTCATACCGGATTCGTCGGATGGGGCAGCGTCCTCATTTACAGCGCTATCAAGCTCGTTGTCTGCCTGTTCGTCGGGCCCTTCTTCATCGAGGCCCCCAACAGATTCAACGTTTTCTATGAGGTCATTACTCTCGCTATCAGAGACCTCTTCGGCAATTTGCGATGAATCACTTTCATCCACTGCGGCAATAGCAGGTTCGTCAGACACTTCCTCCGCAAAGACGGGGGCAGCAGGCATACTCGAAAACACCATGACGAACGACATGATGATTGCGATGTACTTCCGTGCCAATTCCCACCTTCCTTGACAACTTTGTGGGCTAGCCATCGGCTCTTTCACCTTTCCGGGTAAAAGCCAAAGCCCGTCATGCTATGCACGGCGGGCTTTGGCTAGTCTAATTGGGGCAATGGGCTTTTCCACTCATGGCGATATATCTTTGAATGCCTAGAGCATATGCACGCATACCGCATTGCCTAAATCAAACGATGCGGCACTACAGGGTGATGTTGATGTCCCAGTGCTTCTCTCCCTTGAAAAGGAAGTAGCCGGCGTACTCAGTGGCTGCAAACGTGAAGGTGCCGGTCTTACCGCTGGGAACAGTCACGACAAGCTTGGTGTAGCGGCTGCCGTCCCAATAATCTGCGGTGGCATCCTGGTCGATGGTCATAGCACCGTTCGACCAGTCGGTGAGAGCGGTGAGGGTGAACATTGTGTTCTGGAGAGGGATGGTCACCGTAAGATTGGTGCCGTCATCAGTGTACTCAGCGTTGTTTGACATCGGAGACGTGGGGAAACCACCGCTCAACGG
>CAKUKJ010000515.1 GCA_934662525.1 uncultured Coriobacteriales bacterium
GGAGAGCGTCGGTGTCCCGGTCTGCAGCAGATACGGCCTCTCAAAGGGCAAGTCGCTGACCAAGTTCGTCGAGGAGGCCTCGGCCCTCGACCAGAAGGCTGACCTTGAGGCCCATTTTACCAGCGAGTATATGCGCAGATAGACACCCTCTTCGCCTCGCGAGAGACCTACCTGACCGAGGTCATTGGCAAGCTGAAGGACCTCACAGAGAGCTGCTGCAAGACGATCTTCAAAGAAAGCGACGAGCCATACGATAAAAACTGGAGTCTCGGTCAGCTCATCAAGGCGGCGATGAAACACCTCGGCATCGACTCGAACGAGATAAACGCCGGCCTTCCTGCGGGAGACACGATCAAAAGGACCCGGGTAGGGGGTGCGGACAAATAGTTGGACCAAATCGGTCCGGTTATGAGTCCGCAGATACCGAGCTACACGGAAGAGCAGAAGCGCAGGGCCGTCGAGGCGGTCGAGGAATGTCTGGCGGCGCGCCTTGCCGAATAACGCTCCCGAGGACGCCGCAAGCCGGCGCTTGCCAACTATGGGCCCCACCGCGCAAGGCCCCACCGCTCTGGGTGCTTCCGTCGGTTCGTACGCGCTAGCATGCGTCGCCCCCGGGTACCCGCGCAGTGCTCTGGGTCGCGGCAGCCGGTCGCAGCCCCTCGCCAGCCGCCAGCCGCTATGCGATCAGATACCGACCGGCCCGGCTCCGCCAACGGGCCAACCGGCCCCGCATGACCGCGCCAGAAGCCCGCCGGCGCCCCGGAAACAGATGACCCGACAACCCGACCACCAGTGCGCCCCGAAGCTGGCGCAGGACAAACCTGTAGCACCGAAGCGCGAATGCGCGCCAAAGCCCTCGCGGGCGCCCCATATGCCCCATAGGCGCGCCCGCCGCACGGTATAATGCAACCCGACCGAACCGAAGGAGGGGCCGATGCCCGAAGCCAACCCAGCAGCACCCGAGCCCCAGCGGCGCCGAAAGCCCCTGCTCACCGTTCCCGAGCAGATCGAGCACCTGAAGTCCAAGGGCGTCGCCTTCGACCTCTGCCCCGAGGCCGAGGCAGCCGACTACCTCCGCTCGGGCAACAACCTGCTACGGGCTTCCTCATACCGCAAACTGTTCCCTGTGCAGGACCAAGGCCCGCACGCCGGGGAGTACCTGGGGCTCGACTTCGAGCACCTGCGCACGCTCTCGTCTTTGGACAGGCAGCTCAGGCAATGCTTCCTACTCATCACGATTGACATCGAGCACTTCGCCCACATGGCGCTGCTCGAGAAGTGCGAGCGCCGGGGCGAGGACGGCTACGCCATCGTCGCCGACTACCTTGCGTCCATAAACCACAAGAGCCGCAACCACATCACCGGGAATCTCCGCGGGAGAAGCGCCGACGGCGACAAGCACGACGAGTATTCGGGCGACCTCATCGCCAAGCACCTCGACAGCATGCCGGTGTGGGTGTTCATCGAGTCCGTTGAGTTCGACACCTTCAACGACCTCTACCTGTTCTGCGCCGAGAGGTGGGAGGACGAGCGCATGAAGCAGGAACATTACGTCCTCAAGAGCGTCAAGGCCATGCGCAACGCATGCGCTCACAACAACTGTATCATAAACGGCCTGGTCCGCACCGCCGGGAAGGTCGACAGCCGAACGAACGACCTGATGACGGCCTCGCTCAACCGGCACGGTATGAAGCGAACCAAATCGAGGCGCGCGAAGCTCGCGAATCCCCGCATCTCGCAGCTCGCCTCGACGCTCTACGCCTCAAGCATCCTATGCACCAAGACCTCTACAAGGAAGCGACAGGCGGCCATGCTCGCGCAGCTCCGCGAGTCATACGCAGACAGTGGGGCCCTGTTCGAGAAGAACACCACCATAACGTCGTTCTGGTTGATTTCCAATGTCAGCCGAACACTCTGGGCTGAACCAGCGTTCCCGCACCCAACCGAACGAATTGAAAG
>CAKUKJ010000516.1 GCA_934662525.1 uncultured Coriobacteriales bacterium
TGACGCTGCCGTTGGGCTATTTTGACTCGCATGCCACCGGCGAGCTGCGCCGCGTCATCGATGGCTGCGCCTCCAACACCGAGACTATGCTGGCGCATAACCTGCCCGATTTGGCGGGCTCGGTCGCCATGGTGTTTGGGATGCTTGCGGCGCTCTTCCTCTTTGACTGGCGGCTGGGCCTGGCGTGTATGGCCGGTATCGTGGTGAGCGTCGCATGCATGGCGGGGATGTTCTCCAAGTCCGCCCAGGAGTTCATGAAGTACTACCAAGACGCGACGGTCAACATGTCCAAGGCCGGCACCGAGTACGTGCGCGGCATCCCGGTGGTCAAGGTCTTCCAACAAACGGTTTACTCGTTCAAGGCGTTTCGCGACGCTATCGGCGAGTACGAGCGCAACGCGCGCAAGTTCGCCGAGGACGTGTGCATGAAGCCGCAGGTCGCGAACCTCACCGTGCAGAACGGCCTCGTGGTGTTCCTTGTGCCCGCCATCATCCTGTTGGCCCCCGGTGAGGCGGATCTGGCCCACTTTATCGTGAACGTGTGCTTCTATGCCATCTTCTCCGCCGTTATCCCCACGGCGCTTTCCAAGGTGATGTTTGCAAGCGAGGCAGGAATGATGGCAAGCGACGCCGTGGACCGCATCAAGCAGATTCTCGCTGCCGAGCCCCTGCCCGTGAGCGATGATCCCAAGCATGCGAAGGGGGCGGACATAGCTTTCGAGCACGTGACGTTCACCTATGAGGGGGCGGCGCAGCCTGCCGTCTCAGACGTGTGCTTCACGGTCCCCGCCGGCGGCACGGTCGCGCTCGTGGGCCCCTCGGGCGGCGGTAAATCGACGTGCGCGAGCCTCGTTCCGCGTTTTTGGGACGTTGACGAAGGATGTGTGCGTGTGGGCGGCACCGACGTGCGCGACATGGACCCGCATGAACTCATGGGCCAAGTCGCCTTCGTGTTCCAGTCAAACAGGCTCTTTGCCGCGACGCTGGCCGAGAACGTCCGTGCGGCACGTCCCGAGGCAACGGACGACGAGGTCATGGCGGCCCTGCACGCCGCCCAATGCGACGACATCGTGGCCAAGCTCCCTCAGGGGGCCGACGCCAAGCTTGGCCGGGGCGGCGCGTACCTGTCGGGCGGCGAGGTGCAGCGCGTGGCCCTGGCGCGGGCCATTCTCAAAGACGCCCCCATCGTGGTGCTCGACGAGGCCACGGCCTTTGCCGACCCCGAGAACGAGGCCCTTATCCAGCGCGGGTTTACCGAGCTTGCCAAGGGACGAACCGTCCTCATGATCGCGCATCGCCTCTCCACCGTCGTGGGGGCCGACAAGATCGTCGTGCTCGACCAGGGGCGCGTGGTTGAGCAGGGCACGCACGACGAGCTGGTGGCCGCAGGCGGCGTCTATGCCCGCATGTGGGCCGACTACGAGCGCGCCGCGAGTTGGAAGGTGGACAACGCCGTGCCCGGCGGTTCCCGGGAGGGAGGTGAGGCCGCATGCTGAGCCAACTCACCGAAAGCCTCAAGAAGAAGTACGCCCTGTCGGACAAAGGCGTGCGCAACGTCTACATAGGCACGGCATGGACGGCGGCGACCAACATCGTCGTCATGGCGGGCGCGGCGGCGCTTTTCCTGGCGGTGGACGCGCTCGTCGGCGCCCTCACGCAGGGGGAGGAACTGCCCGGCGTCGGTGGCTTCGCCCTTGGCCTGGCCGTTTTCGTTGTGGCGCTCTTCGTGTGCCACTGGTTCCAGTACCACTACACCTACAACGTGTTCTACGAGGAAAGCGGCAAGCAGCGCATCGAGATTGCCGAGCGCCTGCGCAAGCTGCCCCTCTCGTTCTTCGGCCGCCGCGACCTGGCCGACCTCACCTCCACGATTCTTTCCGACGTGCAGGTGATGGAGCATGCCTACAGCCATGCACTTGCCATGCTCTACGGGGCCGTTTTGTCGAGCGTTGTCGTGT
>CAKUKJ010000517.1 GCA_934662525.1 uncultured Coriobacteriales bacterium
ATACTCAACTATACTACGCAGCATACACTGTGCGACGATGCAGAAAGGCGCTATGGCTAGCAAAGAAACGACCGGTGCCCCACCCTCACCTTCCCCGCGCGCGACATTGCTCGGCATGGGCGCAGTCGTCGTGTGGGCGCTCATGGCGGGGTTGCTGCGCCTTGTGTCGGTGGGTTTCGGGGCGACGCTGGGCACGGCGCTCATCTACACGGTCGCCTCGGCAGCGCTGCTCATCGCGAGGCCCCCCAAAATCCACGCCATCCCCCGGCGATATCTCCTTGTGGGCGGGGCGCTCTTCGTGAGCTACGAGTCCATCTTCGCACTGGCCGTCTCCATGACGACAAGCAACATGCAGGCCGTGGAGGTGAACCTCGTCAACTACCTGTGGCCCACGCTCACCGTGCTCTTCTGCGCCGCAGCATCGGGCAAGAGGGGAGCGCTGGCACGCGTGCTGCCCGGAGCCGCCATTGCGACGGCGGGCGTCGTGGTGGCCGTGGGCGGCAACGCCGGGTTCGAGCCCGCACAGCTCGCCGCCCATCTGGGACAGAACCCCCTCCCCTACCTGCTCGCTCTCATTGGGGCCGTCATCTGGGCGCTTTACTCCACTATCACACCCTCGATGTCGCAGGGGGCAGACGCCACGTCGCTCTTCTTCCCCGGCGTGGCGCTCACGCTGTGGGTCGTCTTCCTCGTGTCGGGCTCCTGCCCGCCCGCCACGGCGCCAAACGCAGGTTCCATCGTCGCCCTCGTCGGGGCCGCCGTGTGCGTGGCAAGCGGGTACACCCTGTGGGGCCATGGGCTCATCAAGGGCGACGTGCGCAAGATGGCAGCCTTCTCCTATGCCGCGCCCGTGCTCTCGACCCTGGCAAGCTCCGCGCTTCTCGGCGTCGCCCTCGCGCCTGTCTACTGGGCCGGCACCGCCGCCGTGTTCCTAGGCTCTCTCCTCAACTGGCGGGCAGGATAGGGCCGCATGATTAATTGGAGGGGTCAGAAGCGTCCGAACGATGCAGCGCCGAGCCGCTATACTCTTCCCCGACACGGAAGCGAGAACGTATTCAAATGAATGTGGGGAGATGAGCAGATGGCGCGGACAGTATCCATTGGGGCACAAGGCTTTGCCGACATCCGCGAGCACAACGACTTTTACGTCGACAAAACCGACTTCATCTCCCAGTGGTGGAATTCTTCCGACCCCGTGACCCTCATCTGCCGCCCTCGCCGTTTTGGCAAAACACTCAACATAAGCATGCTCGAATGCTTCTTTTCCTCGGCATACGCAGGGCGGTCGGACTTGTTTGACAATCTCACCATCTGGAACGACATTGAGCTGCGCCCTGAGCAGGGAGTTTGGCCCGTCGTGTCCCTTTCGTTCGCAGGGGCCAAGGGAGCAACGCTCGACGACATAACGCTCAGGATTCGCGAGCGCATCGCCCAGGCCTGGCGCAGCCACGCCGCACAGCTTGACACCTGCATACTCCCAAAACATGAAGCCGACCTCCTTTTAGGGCGCACGACGGCGGTTTCGCTCGAAAACGCCCCATCATCCCTGTTGCGGCTCTGCGAGCATCTTTATCAGACAACCGGCAAACGCGTCATCATCTTGCTCGACGAATACGACACCCCCATGCAAGAGGCCTGGATGAGCGGCTGCTGGGACAGTCTCACGGAATTCGTCCGCAGCCTTTTCAACAACACATTCAAAACGAACCCCTTCCTCGAACGCGCCGTCTTGACCGGCGTCACGCGCGTCAGCCGGGAGTCCATCTTCTCCGACCTCAACAATCTGGCCGTTGTCACCACGACGACCAATCAATACGAGGACTGTTTCGGCTTCACCGAGCAGGAAACGTTTGCAGCCATGGATGAGATGGGCCTGACCGGGCGCGCCCAAGTCAAGGAGTGGTACGACGGCTTCTCTTTCGGGCGTGTAACCGACATCTACAACCC
>CAKUKJ010000518.1 GCA_934662525.1 uncultured Coriobacteriales bacterium
TTCTTGACCATGCGCTTGCCGACGTGGGGGGCGGTGTCTGATGCCGGTTCTCGCTGGAGAAGGGCTTTGCACGGGTTGCACGGCTTGTGCTGCCTCATGCCCCATGTCCTGTATAAAGATGGTTCGCGATTGCGAGGGCTTCCTACAGCCCTCAGTGGGGGAGGACTGCATCGGTTGCAGTGCGTGCGAGCGCGCTTGCCCCATCGTTCGCGACGCGACTGGGCATCCTACTGAAGGACAGGTAGCCGTTGCGGCTGTGGCGCGCGACGCGGGCGTATGGGAGGCCAGCTCTTCGGGCGGCGCCTTCACCTATCTGTGCGACGCGTTCGCGGCGATGGAGCCAGATTCGGACACCATGGTGTACGGTGCCGCCATGGATTTTCCGCACGTCAAGCACGTGAGGTGCGAGTCGGGGGATATAGCCCCCCTGCGCAAGTCGAAATACGTCCAGAGCGACAAAGGCGACACCTTCCGCCAAGTCAGGGACGATTTGAGGGCCGGTCGGAGAGTCGTCTATTCCGGCACGCCCTGCGAGGTTGCTGGCATTTTTCTGTATTTGGGGAGGCTCGCCGAATCGGAATCGCTCCTGCTGGTGGACCTTGTGTGTCACGGTGCCGGCAGCCCCTTGGTGTTCGAGGCGTGCATGGAAAAGGCCTCTGTCGAGCTGGGCGAGGTCGTCGGCTACGGGTTTCGCTGCAAGCGCGCGGTGGCCGGCAACTACGAGAGGCACTTGTCCATGTACAAGTACCTGGACAAGTGCCTCAATGCCAAGACCAAGTACGTTAGGGTCGACGACTATAGCAGGCTATTCCTGAACCAAGCGTGCCTGCGGCGGTCGTGCATGGAGAGCTGCCGCTTCAGGGACCGCCGGCGCTTCGGCGACGTGACGTTGGCCGACCTCAACGGCAAGGGGGCGCTGTTTCCCGAGCACGACGACGGCCGGGGGTGGTCGACGGTCGTCGGCAACACGGAGAAGGGGCGCGCCGTCATTGCGCGCCTGTCGGACGCTATGGAGGTGTTCCCCTCCGTACTTGACGACGTCGCACGGCTCAACCCGCTCTTTGACCACACGACCCCCGGTAACCCGAGGCGAAACGAGTTCTTTCGCCGCTTTTGCGCCGGCGATGACCTCGGGGAGCTCGTCGATGAGTTCGGGCTTTCCAAGTCCGTCAAGTCGGAGGTCATGCTTTACGTTCCGAGGGGCTTGAAGAACCTTGCCAAAAGGGCTCTTAGGGCGGTGAGGGGCTGATGGCCAGCGTCTCCAAGCGGACTGTGGTCACGTCGCTCGTCTGGAAGTTCCTCGAGCGTGGCAGCGCGCAGATTGTCTCGTTTGTTGTCTCGCTGGTGCTTGCGCGCCTCCTCGGTCCGACCGACTACGGCGTGGTGTCGCTGGTGCTCGTGTTTACTGTCATCGCACTCGTTTTCGTGCAGGGCGGCTTCAACACGGCCCTCATTCAGAAAGACGGCACCGACGAGCGTGACTATTCCAGCGTGCTTGTCTTCTCGCTGGGCATGTCCCTCGCAATCTATCTCGTCCTGTTCCTGGTAGCCCCTGCCGTCGCCGATTTCTACGACAATCCCGAGGTCTGCCAGATACTGCGCGTGATGGCGCTGGTGCTCCTGCCCGGCGCCTACAACTCGGTGCAGGTTGCCTATGCCGAGAAGACGTTCCAGTTCCGCAAGCTGTTCGTGGCGAACCTCGCCACCGCCGTCTGCTCCGGCGCCGTGGGCGTCGCGCTCGCCTTCGCCGGCGCTGGCGTCTGGGCGCTCGTCGCCCAGCAGCTCGGCAACCAGCTCTTCGTGTGCATCGCGCTCGCCTTTGCTCTCCGTTGGCGTCCGAAGCTGGGGTTCTCCCTCAATTCCATCAGGGGACTCTTCGCGTTCGGCGCGAACGTGCTCGCAGGCGACCTGCTCGTCCAGATCTTCCTCAACC
>CAKUKJ010000519.1 GCA_934662525.1 uncultured Coriobacteriales bacterium
GCATGTAGCTGGTATTTTATTGTCTATTACCCATATTGGGGGTAATGCCCCTACCCGCATGGTGGCTAAGGGCTGTCCTGCGAGGTGCTTTACTGGGCCTATCGCGAGAGTCGCCGCAAGCAAGCGAGCAATGTGCATGGCGGCCTTTGCGATATCGCCTGACGGAAGATTGAACAGAAAGGGATTCAGACATGGCAATCCCTACATCCATGAGCCGCCGCTCCTTTGTCGCCGCCGCTGCGGCCACCGTAGCCGCTGGCGTCGCGCTCGACGCAGCGGTCGCCCGAGCCGACGAGGCCAAGAAGGACGACGCCGCCGCTGCCGGCGAGGCAGCTCCCGCCGATGACACACTCGAGTGCGACGTGCTTGTGTGCGGCTTGGGTGCCTCGGGTGCCACGGCGGCCGTCGCGGCAGCCCGCGGCGGGGCCAAGGTCATCGCCATCGAGACGGCGGATGACATCACCGGCGCCGGCGGCACGAGCCACTGCACCGCTCCGGCCATGTTCGGTTCCAAGGCCCAGAACGAGGCAAACCCCGACGTGCCCGTCACGGAGCAGGACGCCTTCGAGTACATCTACCCGCTGACCCACTATCAGGAGAACGGCCTGCTCCTGCGCGAGATGATTCGCCGCAGCGGCATCGTCGTCGATGAGATGGTGGCCGCTGGCTTCCCGTTCTTGTTCGCCAACACCACCGTTGACGCTGATGCCGACTTCAAGAACAAGGTCGGCTGCATCTACAAGGTGAGCGGAGCCGACCGAGGCGCGCTGTGGGAGGCAATGTGGGACGATGCGGGCGTGGACTACCGCTATAGCACCACGGCTGAGAGCGCCATCCTGGCTGATGATGGCACACTCGCCGGCATCCATTGCGCCACGGCCGACGGTGCGGTGGATATCTATGCCAAGCGCGTCATCCTGTGCTGTGGTGGCTTCATCAGCAATCCCGACATGGTGAAGCAGTATTACGCCGGCGCCGAGATCGTCTCTTGCGGCATGCCGGCCGACAAGGGCGACGGCACCAACATCGCCCTGTCCCTGGGTGCCCAGATGGGCAAGAACTTCTCCACCTCGGTCAATGAGTTCGGCGGCTCCAACCTCAAGGCTACCCCGCAGAGCGCCCGTGGCCCGAAGGCCGAGTGCAACACCGCTCTGCGTCTGCAGATTCTCGGCCTGCCGGCCTTCGACAAGTATGGCAACCGATTCCTCGACGAGGGCATCATGAACGGCCACGTCATGTACTCCGCCGAGCCGCTGCTGCGCAACAGTACCTACTATATCCTGGCCGACCAGGCCTTCATCGACCGCGTGAAGAGTGAGCCCTACGGCAACTTCGTGGACACCTCCGAGCCCACCAACGTGGCCAACAACCTGGTTGACCTGCAGCTGACCGACATCGAGGCCGACGTGGACGCCGCCGTCGAGGAGGGCTGGGCCGCCAAGGGAACCCTGGCCGAGGTGGCCGAGGCCTTCGGCCTGGAGAACCTCGGGGCGAGCGTTGAGCGCTACAACGGGTTCTGCGAGGCCGGCGCGGACGACGACTTCTTCAAGACGCCCGAGTACCTTGTTCCGCTGACGCAGGAGCCCTACTACCTCATCCAGTACAACCCGTCCGGCTACCTGACGCTCGGCGGCATCAAGTGCGACGCGGGCTGCCATGCCCTGGACGCTGAGAACAACGTCGTGCCCAACCTCTTCGTTGCTGGCACGGATGCCGATCTTTGGAGCGTCCCCTATGCTCTGGGCGGCTCGGCCCACGGCTTCTGCCTGTCCTCCGGCTGGCTTGCCGGCGAGACGGCGGCCAAGGAGATTGTCGAGGCGTAGCGCGCCGAGGCACCGCTTTTGCCTGAGATTGTGAGATGGAGGGCTGGCCCGCCGCGCGCGGGTCAGCCCCTCGGGCGTCTGGTCGAGCATGGCGGCAGAAGGGTGACGT
>CAKUKJ010000520.1 GCA_934662525.1 uncultured Coriobacteriales bacterium
CAAACTTCTACAGCAACACTTCCGGCAATGTGACCATGGTTTACGTTGGCAGCGAAGCTGTATATCAGGCGATTAACACGGTGACATTTGCATCTACAGTTGAAGAAGATAACGGAAAGACAGTTACCAAATCCGGATTTGACTCTAATCACAACATTGTTGCCGTAACCAACGACGGCACGTTCAGGACGCTTCCCAACAGCAACACCACACTGGCTACCCCCGAAAAGGCTGGTTACATCTTCGCCGGTTGGTATACCAATATCAACGATGAGAATACCAAGGTCGAAGAGAATACGCCTCTCAATGTTGGCACGACCTATACCGCCAAGTGGAATGCGAACCAGTATACAATCACCTTTGACACGGATGGTGGCACTGAGATTGCGCCTATCACGCAGGATTGTGGTACTGCTATCACGCCCCCTACTGACCCGACCAAGACAGGTTATACCTTTGCTGGCTGGCAGCCGGAGCTTCCTGAGACGATGCCTGCGGGCAATTTGACCGTCAAGGCGCAGTGGACGCCAAATACCTACAAGGTTATTGCCAAGATGTGGCTCGACGGAAAGGTCTACTATTACGATAAAGTAAATCAGAAGACCTTTAGCGTCACTGGAGAGTTTGGCAAGCCTATTGACTTTGAAACGATCAAGGCACAGGCAATTGAAACGGCCAAGTCGGCCCGTTCTGCGGCTACATATGAAGCGAAGATTTATGAGGAACATGAGCCAAACACGGTTTGCACGACCTATGGCGAGCATCAAAGCTATCAGCCAAATCATTATCTCAAGGTGAAGGTAACGACCACGCAGAAGGTCGTTGTCTACGGCCTTGTGAACGATGAAGAAACGACAATCTGGTCCGGCACCGCCCCCACGGGTTCGAACTTGGTCAACTTCCTCAAGACGAATGAGGCTATCAAGCTTGATAAGACTGGTTATACGCATAAGGAATGGTACAAGTACGATTCTCCCGAGTGGACGTTCGACAATGACGCAACAGTGGACGGCTGGACGAATGTTCTCGTCAAGTATACGCCGAACACCTACAAGGTCTCCTTTGATGCAAACGGCGGCGAAGGCACAATGCTCGAACAGGACTTCACCTATGACGTTGAACAGCCGCTCAGCAAGAACACCTTCACCAAAGCAAACTACACGTTCAGCGGCTGGAGCACAGCCGAGAATGGTGTTAAGGCGTATGATGATCAGCAAAATGTCGAAAACCTGACCGCGGACAATAAGGGTACGGTCACGCTGTATGCTGTTTGGACGGCAAAGAGCACTGTTGATGAGTTTGATGGTGCGGTTCAGAGCTATACGTATGACGGTACTATTAAGAGCTATGTGGTAAATAGCGAACTCAAGGGCTTTAACGTCAGCTACCAGCAGGACGGCCAGACCGTTACCCCGAAGAATGTTGGCACCTATGATGTTGTCATTACCCGCAATGAGGATGACACCTATGCATCCTTCACTCAGACCATCCCTAATGGCCTTGTCATCAATCCGGCGGACTTCCCGGTGAGCATCACGGCGAATCGCACCAGCATGACCGGTTCCGGCACGGTGAAGCTGACGGTCACCTGCCCTGAAGATGTTGTCTTGTCCGGTGTTACTTGCAGCGATGACAGCATCGAAGTGACAACGAACGCCAACGGTACGTATTCTGCATACCTCCCGAACGTGACGAAGGCTTATACCTTCACTGTGAAGATTGCAAGCGGCCTTGACAATTATAGTGATGGTCTGGCGACCTGCACGGTTTCCGTGACCCGTCGCCACACTTCTTCCGTTACCCCCGGCAACACCGTTTCCGTCCCCTCCACCCCCAACGGCACGGTGACGGTCAGCCCGTCCACCGCTTCCAAGGGCGAGACTGTGACGATCACGACCAAGCCCAGCGAGGGCTATGAGCTCGGTTCC
>CAKUKJ010000521.1 GCA_934662525.1 uncultured Coriobacteriales bacterium
GTTCACCGACGTGCCGCGCGAACACCCGGGGGTCTACCGGCGCTTCGCGCACGACTACTGGCGAAGCGCGCTGTCGGCCGGGGCTGTGGGGTTCGCTGCAGGCATCATGCGTGCCGTCGCGCTCGTCGACGTCACAGCCGGCAACGTCGTGAACATGGCGAGCATGCTGGGAGCATTGTTATCGGCCGGCATCGTTTTGGGACTTTGGCAAGGCCTTTCCTTCCACCTCAGCATGCGCAAGGCATACCGTTGGGCGTTTCCGCCGCTCACGCTCGCAATGGTGGCGCTGCCCTTCGCCGACGGGATGGCGTACCTGGACGTCTTTGCTGGGGCAATGTATGCCTTCTACGCCTTCGTGCAGATGGTGTTGCTCATCCAGTGCTCGCAGGCGTCGCGCGACCGGGGCGTGTGTCCCATCGTGACATACGCCTTCTGCTCGGGAATCATGCACGTCATGCACTTCGCCGGGTTTCTTTGCGGTTGGGCGACGGGCTTGGCAGACGGTCTGGGGATGCTTCAGCTCTGCCAAGCGGCGCTGCTCTCTGTGTGGGTACTCGCAATGGTGCTGTTCTGCATATGGGTCAGGCCCGGGCAGGTCTCGTCGGGCAGGGCGCGCAGTCCCGATGCAGTGGAGTTCGTGTCGCTCGGTGCGACCAAGAGCCTCACGCAGGTACATCCCAAATCGGGTGCGATGCGCAAAAACGAAGACACGGAGGCTTCCGACCATCCTGCAGTCGACCCGATTCCGACGGAGCCCCACGAAACCGCCGCGCCCAACCCGCTTGAGATTCCCGTGCGGCCCGTGCTCGATCGTGTGACGAAGCAGTGCGAGGCCATCCGCCTGGCATTTCGCTTGTCCGACAGAGAAACCGAGGTCATGGAGCACATAGCGCGCGGCGACACGGTGGCGCGCATTGCCGAGAAGCTCGGAGTTTCGGAGAACACCGTGCGCACCCATGCCAAACGCGTCTACTTCAAGCTCGACATCCACTCGAAGCAGGAGCTCGGAGATCTCGTGCAGTCGTTTGAACCGCTCAAGGTGTGAGACCGAGCGACTTGTCCCCGTTGCATCCCCAAGCCCTCTTTACCCATCATGACTTACCACCGTCGACGACGGACGTTAGCCTATGAATCAAGAGAAAGGATCGACATGACCCAGACGACTTCCATCCCTATGGCAGACAACGAGAGTGCGACCGACACACCGGCCGTCCAAAGCGCGCAGGAGGCTCAACTCGAGCAGGTCGCCTTCATCGGAGACGTTCTTGCCCCCTTCTTTCTGCAAGACCCGCTCACCGGCACCGCCGGGCCCTCGTTTGCCGTCATGGCGGCGCTCGACCCTGAGGACGCGGCCGCCGAGTGGCCCTTCGTGGAGGCGCATATAGCCGTCGAGCCGCTCGCGCTCATGGTCGCAGGCGCGGCCGACACGGCCGAGAACCTCGCGACCGACTACCGCCAGCTCTTCATAGGCCCTGCACATAAGGCGGCACCGCCGTGGGGCTCGGTCTACACCGACAAGGACTGCGTGCTGTTCGGCGAATCGACCTTGGAGCTGAGGCATTGGATGCGCATGCATGGCCTCGTCGCGCCTGAGGGCACGCGCACCCCCGAGGACCACATCGGCCTTCTGCTCGCCCTCATGGCGCAGCTCGCCCAAACCATGCCCGACGAGCTGGACGGGTTTTTGGGCGCGCACGTGCTCACCTGGTCGGGCCACTTCCTGCAGATAATGGCCCGCGAGGCGCAGCACTCCTTCTACCAGGGACTTGCCCAGCTGACCGATGCGAGCCTGGCAGGCATCCAGGCGGCACGCGGCATCGAGGTAGTGCACCCGAGGTTCTACCGATAGGCTCCGACTGACGAGGCCCCAGCGGGCCGGGCGCAACCCGGCCCGTCCCTTATGCCTCCAGGAAGCGGATGT
>CAKUKJ010000522.1 GCA_934662525.1 uncultured Coriobacteriales bacterium
CCCCAATACACCCGGCCCCCATCCTCAAACGCCGCCTCAAACTGCACCCCGAGCAGGCGGCCCTTCGCGAGCAGGTTTTGGTGCTGCTTCATGAGCCAGGGAAAGTCCTGTCGCAGCTGGGGGTCGCGGATGACGACCGCCTCGCCGAAGAGCAGGCCGTTCTTGGTGCCGCCGATATAGAACGCGTCAGCAAGGTGGGCGACCTCGGGCAGTGTCAAGTCGTTGGCGGTCGAGGTGAGGGCACTGCCCAGGCGGGCGCCGTCTATGAAGAGCTTCATGCCCAGCTCGTCGGCGCATGCGCGCAGGGCCTCGAGCTGGGCTTTTGTGTATACTCCGCCGAGCTCTGTGGTGTCGCTTGCGTAGATGGCGTGCGGCCGCGTCATGTGGTTGCCGAACGCGGCGTTCTCGGCTGCGATGCGAGCCACCTCGGCGGGCGTGAGGAACCCGTCGGCGTCGCGCGTTGCCAGCACCTTGTGGCCGCACGACTCAAGCGCGCCTGTCTCATGCGTGTTAATGTGGCCGTCGGGCGTGCACACTGCGGCGTCGTAGGGACGCTCGAGCAGCCCGCTCAACGCAATGACGTTGGCCGCCGTGCCGCCCACGACAAACTGCACGTCGGCTTCGGCCGCACCCAGCTCGCATGCCTCCAAGATGAGCTGCGCGGCACGGGCGCAATGCTCGTCGCACGTGTAACCCGCGCATTGCTCGGCGTTGCTCCGAACGAGCGCCTCCAACACCTCCGGGCACGCGCCCTCCGAATAGTCGTTGCGAAACAGGTGCATGGGGGTCTCCTCTCAAAACGTCTATCATGAGCGCTGCAAGTTTAGGCCATTTCCAGGCCGCGCGCCCCTCCGCTTCACCCCGATTCAACGCGGCCAATCCTCGTCCATCCGCTACAATCGTGGGCGACGTATCGTGTCGACAGGAGCAGCCATGCGCTATCTCAACCCGAAGCAGCCCAAGCAGGCTTTTCAGTTCCTGCTCAACTCCCCGTATGTGGTGGACAAGACGGGCATCCTGTCGACGATCGTGCCGTTCATCAATGTGGAAAACCGTTTTGTGTGCGTCACGCGGCCCCGACGTTTCGGCAAGACCGTGAATGCCAATATCATCGCGTGCTTTTTGGCGCGCGGGCTCGACGTGGCCGGTCTTTTTGAGGGGTCAAACGTTTCTCGCGACCCGCAGGCGATGCGGCACCTTGGCAATCACGATGTCATCTACCTGGATTTCAGTCAAATGCCCGCTTTTTGCGAAACATATGCCGACTATATCGACGGCTTCTCGCAAGGCATCGTTGCCGACTTGCGCGCGGTTTGGCCGGAAGCCTGCTTGTCCGAGGACGTTGGGGTGGTGCAGGCGTTCGAGGAGCTGTACATCCAATTTGACAAATCCTTCGTTTTCGTCATTGACGAGTGGGATTCGATGTTCTTCAACCCCAGATTCACCCAAGACGACCAGCAGTCGTTCCTCATGTTTCTGAAGCAGCTGCTCAAAGGCAAGCCGTATGTGGAACTTGCCTATATGACAGGCATCTTGCCCATCGCCAAGCACTCCACGGGCTCGGAACTCAACATGTTTGTGGAATATAGCGCGGCCGACGACCCCAAGTTTGAGCGGTTCTTCGGCTTTACCGAAGACGAGGTGCGCGGGCTGTGCAAGGTGCACGGACAGCGGGTTTCCAACCCACGCGTGACGTATGACGGCCTGGCTTTTTGGTATGACGGCTATCTCAACGACGACGGCGGGCGCAGGTTCAATCCCAGATCGGTGGTGCTTGCGCTTGCCGACGACGCCCTCAAGTCGTACTGGACCGACTCCGGCCCCTATGATGAGATTTACTACTACATCGAGCACGACGTGGCGGCGGTGCGAGACGATGCGGTACGCCTTGTCGCAGGCGAGAAGGTGCCGGTGAGGC
>CAKUKJ010000523.1 GCA_934662525.1 uncultured Coriobacteriales bacterium
GGACAACTCTTCACCGTCGGCGCGCTCGGCGTAAACGTTGGGGACGTGGCCGGATTCGACATCGCCGAGGGCGACGAGATCTGCCCCATCCCGGCCTATGCGCCCGGCGTGTACAACACCGTCGCCGACACGACCGACGAGTACCCGCTCATCTTCGTGGGCTACCACACCAAGGCCCACGCGCACTCGACCTACGCCAACAACGAGGTCATCCAGACGGCGCATCACCACACCGCGTGGATCAACCCGATCGACGCCGAGCCGCGCGGCATCGCCAACGGCGACACGGTGCGCGTGAAGAGCGTCGACGGCGAGATCCAGGTGGAGGCCCGCGTCACGAACCGCATCATCCCGGGATGCGTGGCCATCCCGCAGGGCATGTGGCACTCGGCCGACATGCAGGGCGACCGCGTGGACTTCGGCGGCTGCACCAACACCATCTCGAGCCGCCATTGCACGCCGGTGGCAAAGGCCGTGGGCTGCCACAGCGCCGTCATCGAGGTCACGAAGGCCTAGCCGATCTGGCTGGAGCAGCTGCCGCAGCTTCCGTGGGAGCTGCCGTAGAACGAACAGGCTGGCGGGCCGCGTCGTCGCCTCCATGCGGGGGCGGCCCGCTTCAATCGGGGGAGATACCCATGACTCAGTACGGATTCCATTTCGACGCGAGCCGCTGCACGGGCTGCAAGACGTGCATGCTTGCCTGCAAAGACGCGAAGAACCTGACGTGCGACCAGGCCTTCCGTCGTGTGTATGAGTTCGAGGCCGGCGAAGGCTGGGCGGCCGACGAGCAGGGCTGCTGGACATGCTCCAGCACGTCCTACTATGTGTCGAGCGCCTGCAACCATTGCGAGAGCCCCGCGTGTGTGGCGGCTTGCCCTGCCGGCTCCATGGTGAAGCACGACGAGGACGGGTTGGTCTACAATGATCCGCAGACGTGCATCGGCTGCGGCGCGTGCGTGGAGGCGTGCCCTTACGGCGCACCGGCGATTGACGCCGAGGCGGGCGTGTCCATCAAGTGCGACGGCTGCCATGAGCGCGTGGCGGCGGGCCTTGCGCCCATCTGCGCGGACGCCTGCCCGCTGCGCGCCCTGGACTTCGGGCCCATCGACGAGCTGCGCGAGAAGTACGGCGACACGGCGGCCATCGCGCCGCTGCCCGACCCGAGCCTCACCGGCCCGAGCGTGGTCATCACGACCTGCCGCGACGCGCTTGAGGCGGGCTCTGAGGGCGACGTCGTCAACGAGAACGAGCTCTCCCTGGCCTAAGCGGGGAGGACGAGCCGGGAGGCGTGCATGGGTGGGTTCTGCTTTGTCTTTGACGCGACGCGCTGCACGGGTTGCAAGACGTGCGTGCTTGCCTGCAAAGACGCGAACGACCTGCCAAACGGAACCGCCTTTCGGCAAGTGTATGAGTACGAGGGCTCTGCGGGGGCCGCGAACGCCGACGATGGATTGCCGGCGGGCGCGGCCCCTGCGGCCGTTTGCGCCTCGGCCCCGCGGGGCGCGTGGAAGCAGGACGCCCTGGGGGCCTGGAGCCTCGACGCCTACGTGTACTATGTGTCGCTTGCCTGCAACCATTGCGCCGACCCGATCTGCATGCGCGTGTGCCCCACGGGAGCCATGCACAGGGACGACCGAGATTTTGTGACGGTGGACGCCCGGCGCTGCGTGGGGTGCGGGTATTGCGCGATGTCGTGCCCCTATCATGCGCCGCATCTCGACCCCGACCTGGGGCGCAGCGTGAAGTGCGACGGCTGCACCGCCCGCGTGGCCGACGGCCTTATGCCCGCGTGTGTGGCGGCCTGCCCCCAGCGCGCCCTGGACTTCGGGGACGTCGCCCAGATGCGCGAGCTGCATGGAATGGGCGACGAGTTTGCGCCCCTGCCGCCGGCAAGCTGCACGGTGCCCTCGCTC
>CAKUKJ010000524.1 GCA_934662525.1 uncultured Coriobacteriales bacterium
CGTCCGCAGCCGACTCCCGCTTCACCAGAACCGGCAAAGACGGCGCGTTCTACAACGACAACGGCGTGATGGTGGCCGGGTACGTCGTGATGCGCGTGCCGATGGTCTTCCTGTGGGCGCGCGCGTCGCGCCACGACCCCGCACGGCGCCGCGCCCACTTCACGTACATCTGGACGATCGCCGTCGCGCACGCGACCTTCGGGCTGTGCTTCGTCGCGGTGGTCGTCGGCTCGCTGGGCGTCCATCCTCTCATCGCCTTCGCAGCCGTCCTGGTGATCTCAACGATCTTTGGCAGCCTGATGGGCGCGATGATCCGGTACCTGGGCATCCCGCCCTTCGTCGTGACGCGCTCGACGTCCGACCCCGCGAACTTCCGCACGATGGCCGGGAGGGGCAGGGCCGCGTCGCGTGCTCGACGCGGCCGTGTGCGAGGAATCCACCTACTTGTCCCATTGTCCTGCCCTTCTCCTTAAGCCTGCTGGCCGGTCATGGCCGCAAAGGCGTCGCGCAGCGCGTCGTCGTGCGACTTGCCTTGGTTTTCTTCGTTTGCGATGAGCGTGAGCATGCGGCTGTAGTCGGCCGGGATGACCTTCTTGAAGCGGTGTTGCACGCTTTCGAACTGATAGAGCATCTTGATGGCGCGGGGAGAGTTCGTCGCCTTCACATGGGCGGTCATGAGCGAGCGAATCTGCATGATCTCCTCGGGCGTAGGGGCCTCGATGAGCACCATGTCGCGGTTCGTGCAGGCTTCGAGCGTCTCAAACTCGTCGAACACATAGGCCACGCCGCCGCTCATGCCCGCTGCGAAGTTGAGGCCCACGGGCCCCAGGATGAGCACCACGCCGCCCGTCATGTACTCGCAGCCGTGGTTGCCCACGCCTTCCACCACGAGCGTCGCGCCCGAGTTGCGCACGGCGAATCTCTGGCCCGCCATGCCGTTGACGAAGCCCTTGCCGGCCGTGGCGCCGTAGAAGGCCACGTTGCCGATGACCATGTTCTCGTCGAACTGGATGGGAGTGGCCGGGTCGGGGTGCACGGCGAGCGTGCCTCCCGACAAACCCTTGCCGAAGTAGTCGTTGGCGTCTCCGCATATGTTGAGCTCGACGCCGGCCGGCAGGAAGGCGCCGAAGCTCTGCCCGCCCGATCCCGAGCAATCGATGCGGATAGACCCTGCGGGCAGCCCTTCCGGATAGGCCTTCGTTATGGTCGAGCCCAGCATGGTGCCCACGCAGCGGTTGACGTTCGTGATGTCGGCATGGAAGCGCGTGGGCGCGAGGCTGTCGCGCGTCGTCTGCGTGAGGGGCACGAACAGCGTCGCGTCGAGGGTCTTGTCCAGCTTGTGGTCGAAGGCCATGGCGGGGTCGAAGTGGGGCTTCTCGGCTCCGGGGATGTTCGCCCCGAAGACGAGCTCAGGCTTGGCGAGCACGGCCGAGAGGTCGAGCGTGTTGGCCTTCCAGTTGCCCGGTACCCGTATCTGGCGAAGCAGCTCGACATGGCCGACCATGTCGTCGACCGTGCGGAAACCCAGACGTGCCATGATGCCGCGCAGTTCCTCGGCCACGAACATCATGAAGTTGACGACGTGCTCGGGCTTGCCTGTGAAGCGGGCCCTCAGCTGCTCGTTTTGTGTGGCGACGCCCACCGGGCAGGTGTCCTGGTGACAGTCGCGCTGCATGAGGCAGCCCAGGGCGATGAGCGGGGCGGTCGCGAAGCCGAACTCCTCGGCGCCCAGAAGGCACGCGATGGCGACGTCGCGGCCGGTAAGGAGCTTGCCGTCCGCCTCGAGCATGACGCGCGAGCGCAGGCCGTTCTGCAACAGCGTCTGCTGAGTCTCGGCCAAACCGAGCTCAAGGGGGAGACCTGCGTGATAGACGGAGTTGCGCGGCGCGGCGCCCGTGCC
>CAKUKJ010000525.1 GCA_934662525.1 uncultured Coriobacteriales bacterium
ATGATGGACAGCCTGCTCTCCATGCTTAACCAACAAGCGTCTAGCTCCCCCGCACCCGACCCCTCTGCGGTGGCAATCTCTCGATATTACTACACGATAGAAGAAGCGAACGATGAGCTCCAGCAGTGCATAAGAAAGGGCGGCAGCGGTGAGGCCATCAGAACCATTGCCCATTCGGTAGCGAGAAGCGAGAACATATGCGGCACAGCAGACGAATACCATAATATAATTCAAGATTTTTTCAGAGTTTCCGATTACCTCGGAGCTTTGGAAGTAGCCGAAAAAGGTCTTTCGTCCTATCCGTCAAACATCGACCTTCTTGCCAACGCCATCCGTGCGGCGGCAAACACCTCGAACTTTGACAAATGCGATGAGTATGAAGATAGGGCGTTGGCCGTCGGCGCGCGATACTGGAACTGGAGATTCTTTACATTCCTGATTGATTCTTATAAGGCACGCCTCGATACGGCCTGCTCTGAAAAAGAGCGCGAGGCCATCTATACCCACGCCCATGATATTGCCGACAAGTATCTCAGCTGCTATCCGTCAGACGATCGCGCCTTTAATGCCAAAGCAGAGCTGTACATTCTGGCAAATGAGCGAGAGAAAGCCATGGGTGTTCTTGAACAGGCAATCGGTGTTGCATGCAATCAAAGCACCGGCGCGAAGATCCTCGCCCCCACATGCTGCGTCACATACCTTGACCTTCTTGAACCTTGCGATGAGAAGACTTGCAGACTCATTATCCGAATTGCCCAGAGAGGCATCCATAGCACGGCAGAAGAGCAGCCCAGCGCCAATATCGGCTACTTCGTGTATAGGGAGGCGCTTGCTCGAGACGCCTTGATTGCTATACAAGACGACGGTAAAGGCTACACCGACACCAAAAGCGTTGAAGAGGCGCTCAACTGCTATGAATGCGCTTACGGCCTCCTTCGCGGCCGGACATACACACGCACTATCGAGCAACGGTACGCCATACTGAAAAGTCGCGGAGAGGGAGACTTCTCCGAAAGAAGACTGCCCGAATAGGCGCGCGGAAAACAACCAAAGAGCAATCGATGGACAAGGCCAGCACCCGCATCTCAAAACCATACAGACGAGGGTGCTGGTACCTCTTAGGAAAACCAACTCCGCAAACCAACTTTTCGCGAACTTCCCGCCCACCTCTGTGCATATCGTTGGTGGCAACAAAGGACGGGAATGATATGAGGAGTTGGTTGATATGGACGTTTATAGGACTGGAACCATTGCGTGCGCCGAGGGGGACATCGAGGCTGTTGTAAACGCCATCAACTACCTCCGTGCCCAGGACGCGAAGCTGCTTTGCGGCAACGCGAAGCGCAAGGGAGGCCTCCTCAAGATTCCCATCGTCCTCGAGGAAGGCGGCAAGGTTTCGACGGGCACGTTGGAGAAGGTGCTCGACACATGCCGGATCTCATGGAACGCCCCGTTGGTGCCGCGCTGCTCTCAACCAGAGTCGATCAAACTCGCCCAGCAGATGCTCGCCTTGAAGGACTTGGCAAGCAAACCCCTCTCCGCAGCCGAGCTCATGTCTGCTGACGACGGCGCCGGGCATAGCGTCGACCCCTTTGATGGGCTCGTGGGCCTCGAAAAGCAGAAGGCGCGCATGATGAGCATCTCGAATGCGGTCAAGGCATTCGGCCGCGACGCCCTTGATTCCCTCTCCATGGTCCTGGTGGGGCCGCCCGGCACAGGAAAGACCGAGCTCGCCAAAAGGCTCGCCGCATATTGGCACGATCAGGGAATCATCTCGAAGGGCATTCATCAAGTCAACGCGTCGGACCTGGTGTCCGAGCACGTGGGTGGCACGGCAAAGGCCGTGAATCAGGCCTTTGTGCAGGCAGAGGGCGGCGTCTTGTTCGTGGATGAGG
>CAKUKJ010000526.1 GCA_934662525.1 uncultured Coriobacteriales bacterium
CGCCGAGGCGCAGGCCATGGGCGGCGTCGTGGCGTTCATCGACGCCGAGCACGCGCTCGACCCCGGGTATGCCGCCCGCCTGGGCGTCGACATCGACGAAGTGCTCATCTCTCAGCCCGACACGGGAGAGGATGCCCTCGAGATCTGCGACATGCTCGTTCGGTCGGGCGCCATCGACGTCATCGTCATCGACTCCGTCGCTGCGCTCGTGCCCCGAGCAGAAATCGAGGGCGATATCGGCGACAGCTCGGTTGGCCTGCAAGCCCGTCTCATGAGCCAAGCCCTGCGCAAGCTCGCAGGCTCGCTGTCCAAATCCAAAACGACGTGCATCTTCATCAACCAGCTGCGTGAGAAGATCGGCGTCATGTTCGGCAACCCGGAGACCACCACAGGCGGACGCGCGCTCAAATTCTTCGCTTCGGTGCGTCTCGACATTCGCCGTGTCGAATCCATCAAGAAGGGCACGGACATCATCGGCAACCGCGTGCGCGTCAAGGTCGTGAAGAACAAGGTCGCCGCGCCGTTCCGGCAGGCCGAGTTCGACATCCTCTATGGCGAGGGCATCTCCAAAGAAGGCTGCGTGCTCGATATGGCCGTCGATGAGGACATCGTCAACAAGTCGGGCTCGTGGTATACCTACGGTCAGGAACGCATCGGCCAAGGTCGCGAGGCGGCCAAAGACTTCCTCAAGCAAAACCCCGAGCTCTGCGCCGAGATAGACCATAAGGTGCGCGTGGCCATAGGTTTGCTGCCTGATGAGGACGCCCCCGTCGGCGAACCCGTCGACAA
Source organism: uncultured Coriobacteriales bacterium (assembly GCA_934662525.1). Lineage (GTDB taxonomy): Bacteria > Actinomycetota > Coriobacteriia > Coriobacteriales > UMGS124 > UMGS124. Next base: position 790 of record CAKUKJ010000526.1, read on the forward strand.
CGCCTAGGCGTGCACAGGCGAGGCAAAAGACATGGCGGAGCAGGAAGTAGAACGCATACGCGACTTGCTCGAAGAGCTCGAGGCACGCCAGCATGCACGAAACCGCACATCCGGCCCTCTGCCGAACTCCTCATACCGCCTGCTTCTGCGCAAAAAACCGGCCGTTTCCCCCGATTGGGGGGCCAGGCGCACCCTATGCGAGCTCTATGCCATATGCGACGTCGCTTGCGCCAAGCAATGGGCAGACTATGACAGGGCGAAGGCAAACCTCTCGGGCGGCACAGCCCGAGAGGCCCCGCAAGGGCCATGCGAGCCAGACGAGCCCAAAGCCGAGCGTCCCGAACCCGTCTGCTCGCGCGAGATACCTCCAAGCGCCGAGAAAACCCTGAAAGCGGGGCGTTGCGACTTCCACGATGCCGACGACTTCGACGCTTATCTGTCCGATGCGCTGGAGCAGGCGGCCTTCGATAGGGTGTGCGTAAAGCTGGGGGCAAGGGAGCGAGCGAGCTGCGACGTCATCTCACTGCTCGAGCAAGAGGGATATGGAAAGGAAGAGGCCCGGCGCGCGGTTGCCCGCGCCCAGCGTTGCGGGGTCGTCGACGACAAACGTTATGCGCAGGCTTATGTCAGGGCAAAGGTGCGGGCAGGCTGGGGAAAGGCCCGCATCGAACGGGGGCTCGGGCATGCGCATCTATCTCTAAAAGACTGCGATATGGCAGCAGGCGCGGAACTGGACGAGGAGCAGGAGTTTGCCCGTGCCCTTGCCGCAGCAAGAAAGAAGCGCGTCCCCGACAAGAACCCGACTGAGAAGCTTGCGCGTTTCCTTGCGGGCAGGGGGTACTCCATGGCGATATCCCTGCGTGCAGCCAAACAGGCGGTGGCGGAGTCCCAAGAACACTTTGAGGATTGACCCAAGCCCATGCCTTGAGCATTCCACTTATGAAGAAACGGCGGACTGTTATGGCCAACGAGCATTTCTCCTTGCATCGGTACAAGGCAAGACGCTATAGTGGCTTTCGCACTTGAGCACGGGCAATAGCGCAGCTTGGTAGCGCACTTGACTGGGGGTCAAGGGGTCGTGGGTTCAAATCCCGC
>CAKUKJ010000527.1 GCA_934662525.1 uncultured Coriobacteriales bacterium
GCTTCAAAATGGAGAAGCAACCTCCTTGCCGATGACAAAAGCAAGCTTCTCAATAGACTCAATCAGGACTACTCTCTGCCTGGCGATTTGATTTGGGACGACTATATCAAGACCGAAAGAGCAGGCTATCAACTCTGCACGGAGCCAAGAAGGAGTGGCACCTCGTCCACCAATGAGAAGCGCTACCACAAGGGAGTTAACGACGAGAAGGAGCAATCGGACAACGCACAGACCGTTCAGCTCATCTCAGATGCCGCAAATGAGCAGGTGCCGTCCGCCGCAAGAGACAACGCACCTGCGACTCTGTTGTTTTCCCCCGCCCTCTTGCACGACGCGCTCTATGGGCGCAAGCCCTTCAAACGGTGGGCGGTTTTTGGAAAGAACGAAAAATGGGACGCTTTGATAAGCACCCCTGGGCAAGGCGGCACTATTGATTTCATGAAAAGACTTTACTCCCCTGCCATCGTTTTAAACCATGGTTTGGCATTGGATTCAGCCTATCACGGTAAACATACCAACATGGAACTAGAGGCATGGCACAAGATCCTCAACAACCCATGTGACTACAGCTTGGGGCAGCTGCTGCGCGCATCCACACGCGTCTTGCATGACCTCGACAGACCTCGGGATGCCTATAGCAACCTGCTCCAATTGGGACGTATCGTTCGTCGGACAACCCGAGATTGCCGCTTCGACCAGGAGAGCCTCAAATCTTGTTCCGCGTATGGAAAGGAACCGGCTAAACTACTTGCCGTGCTCGGTCTTGCAGCGCTCTATAATGACACGTCAGATAACAGATTCACTGTTCTGTTCAACAGGCTCAAAGCAATTCGACGGGACTCATATGAGTAGTAGTGATTGGTTGGTCCACACCCTCGAACAGGTGAGACGAGCTGCGGAGAAACAGCGCGTCGCAAAAGAAGCCGTGGCAGTCGGACTCAAATTTATAGACAACGATCCCAACTCTCTGGTAGGGCACGCCCTTTGTTTGGGAGGCATGCTGAACTTGGGAAACTATTCACCGAACGACGTGCGCGAACACTATGATTTCGTCCGTGGTACCGATTTGGGAGAATGGCAGTTCCTTGTGCTCACATGCTACCTTTCAAAGCTCGAACAAGAGATCAGCCAGAGTGCCAACCCGGGCGACAAGCTCGCTTCGATTGACGAAGGAATCGACCTGATTCGCAGATGGGCGAGGTCCCATAAGGTGGAACTCGAAGCAAAAACCGACGTAAAAACGGTGGTCTTGATGTTCGAGTGGCTCTCGAAGCGAGACCTGCTCAAACCGGGCACCGCCATTCAGGGCCGCAAGGCAATCACTTGGCTGAGAGATGGCCTGCTTGCAGAAAATGCCGATGATTCTCATGATCAGTTGCTGGGATGCCCCACTAACTTGTGGTGCAAGGAACCTGAGCTATGGGTAAAACTCTTTGATGAGTCGCCTCAAGACGCCTTGAACGAAAGTCTGATCCAACATGCGGAGATACACGCGAAGAAGACTGACGCATCCTGGGAAAAGTTGAGCGTCTATATCGAGGATTACTACGGCTACCGGGCTGCAAAGTACGAAGAGGCGGCAGAAAAGGCTCTGCAGGCAAGACGACATCTTGAAACCATCCAGGAACAAAGAGAGCGACGCCGCTCAGTTGAACACGCCGCGACAACCCCAGACTATCGATATGGCACATATATGGGTTCCCTCAAAGAATGCGACGCGTATTCGTACCTAGATAGAGATGACGATGCGTCCGATTTAATGAAGAAAAGCCGATGGCCCATCGACACCGCCAAATTTGACAGACGCTACAAAAACGACTAACGACCCCACTAACCCTGAAAGAGGCTTCACGAAATGGACGACAAGAT
>CAKUKJ010000528.1 GCA_934662525.1 uncultured Coriobacteriales bacterium
GACTTGGCTCAGTTGGTAGAGCACAACCTTGCCAAGGTTGGGGTCGCGGGTTCGAGTCCCGTAGTCCGCTCCAGTGAATTTCAAAGGCCAGCGCAAGCTGGTCTTTTTTTGTTTATCCATTAAGCAGTCGAGACAAAAGAGACACCCAGGCGCGCGCTGCGCCCAGGTGCCTCGGTCATACTTGTGCTATACGTCAGCGCTTGTCAGCGCAAAGCCAAACCCTACTCCGCCTGGGACAGGGCGTCCTGGACGGCGGCCTTGAAGCCCTTGAGGGTGTTGGAGGCGCCGGAGGCAATGTCGATGTCGTCGAGGTTGTCGACGCCCACGACCTCCTCGCAGTAGGTGGGAAGCGCCAGCTCGCCAATCGTGGCGGTCTCGGAGGACTCAACGACCTCGCAGCCCGTAATCTTGCCGCCCTCGACGGTCACGGACAGCGTGATCTTGCCGCCGTAGCCCTGCCCGGAGCCCTCGTAGGTGCCGTCGGCGTAGTCGCCGGTCAGCTCAGCCGCAGCGCCGGCAGCCTCAGCGGCCTCGGCGTCGAGCTTCTCCTGGTGGGTCATGGCCTTCTCGGTGGCACCCTCGAACGTGCCCTGGGCGCGCTTCGCGGCATTCTGGCCAGCGAGGCGGCCGAAGACCATCGTCTCGCCCAGGTTGCCCGAGCCGTTGTACATGTCGGCGAAGACGGAGCCCATCTCGCCGCCCACGAACAGGCCCTCGATGGGCATGCCGTCAATGCCGATGACCTGGGCGTACTGGTTGCGACGCGTGCCGCCCTGCGTGTTGTACATGGTGGGGCCGATCTTGACCGCGTAGAACGGGCCGGTCTCGACGGGCACCGTGCACATGCGGCCCCAGTCGTCTTCCTCACCCTCGTCGTTGTTGGCGTGGCAGTGCTTGTTGTACTTCTCAAGCGCCGTGTCGAGCTCGCCGTTGGCGTTGAAGTCGGGCGCCTCGCCCAGGTCGCGGATGGCCTGGGAGAGCTCCTCGATCGTCTCGCCCTGAATGATCTGGCCATCTGCCAGCTCATCGACGTTGCCGTCGGAGAACTTGGGCATCATCGCGGTGCCGATCTGGTTGGCATCCACGATGTAATAGGTGGGCAGGGGCATGGGCGTGGAGATCCAACGGCCGCCGATGTCGATACGGCCATGGCGGTTCTGCGCGGTCTCGTTCTGGAAGCGCTTGCCCGTGGGGCCGGCGTAAATGCCGAGCGGGTTGAAGCCGAAGGCCAGGGACTGGCAGGTGGTGAGGTACGGGCTCTGGTAAGACCACATGAAGCCCGAGACGTTGGACATGTGCCAGAGGTCGGCCCCCACGGCCTGGGCCATCTTGATGCCGTCGCCGGTGTTCATGGTGCCGGCCTGCAGGTTGCAGTAGGGCAGCTGGGTGTAACTGGCCATCATGTCGCTGCTGGCCTCGAATCCGCCGGTGCACAGGCAGACGCCGCCGTTGGCCTTGATCTTGAGCTCCTCGCCGTCCTTCTCCACGACGACGCCCACGACCGCGCCGTCGGCGTCGGTAATGAGACGCTTGCCGGGGCAGCCCTTCCACAGGGTGAGCTTGTCATCGTCCACGCGGGCGTTGACGGCGGCCATGCAGAGGTTGTAGTAGCCGGCGTCGAAACGGGTGCCCGTGGCGGTCAGGCACATGCAGTGCTTGGACTCGGGAATCTCGGGGAACTCGTCCCAGGTGTAAATCCAGCCCTTGCGGCCCAGGTTCCAGGGGTTGTCGGCCAAAGACCAGGCGGGGTTGTCCTTCTCAAAGGGCCAAGCGTCGTTGGCGGCAGGGCTGTTGTCCTCCTCGGGGCACACGACCTCGGGGTCGCCGCCCATGGGGCCGCACATCCAGTCGAAGTTC
>CAKUKJ010000529.1 GCA_934662525.1 uncultured Coriobacteriales bacterium
CGCGCGCGTGACCGATGAGAGGTCAAGGCCGTAGTAATCGGCCACCTCGGAAGCGCCGCGCTTCAAGTCGTCGTCAATGCGTATGGTCAAAGTAGAGCTAGACATGATACTCCTATCGATGTATGTGCAGATATATTATACTGCACATACGTTAGCTCCTCAAGCAAGGCTGACCAATCCATTAGTTGCGAAATCACGCCTATAGGCAGAAGGCGCCGGCGTTTGCCCACTCCTTCCCCACCGAAGGGCCGAGGACCAGTCGAACCTTATCGGCCTCTCGGGCCTCTTCCTCCCCGAGCAGTGCAAACAGCAACCTGGCTTGACCCTCGCCCTGTCGCGGACGGCCATCTGGCAGACGCGGCCGCACTCGCCGCGCCATCATACGAGTTTGCGGCTTATGGCCTGCACGCCGATGGGCTTCAAGCGCTTGTTCATGCCTCCAGCCTACATACCTCGCCTAGCGACGTCTTCGTTGACAGGTATCACAAAACCCCGAATCGAAAGCGTTCGCAATGATCATCGAACAGTGGATACGACGCGTTTAGACGCGTTACCTTCGGCACTTAACAGCTCAACGGCCCTCCGCTTGAACTCGGTCGCGTGCTTGGGCGATGGAGTTTCCATCCCTGCGTCCAATCCTCCGTTGCGAGCATCATGAACAACGAAAATTACCATGCCGACGGAATCGGGGAGACTCAGATCCAGCCCGCCGGCGCGCGGGGGTCGGCGCTTCCCTGCCCGCGCCACGTCTCCATCGACACGGCGGGCTGCTCGAACAGCGCTACGAGCAACACCCACAGCATCTCGACCGTTGATGCCCTCTCGGGCAGCTCGTCCATGTGCGGCGCTTCTTTTCTGTCGAAATTAAACAAAGGTGATTATTGAGAGGAAAAATGCGCAGTCGGCCACACTGAGAAGCGCATCATGCCCTGAAGCTAAACGAAGATTGACGAGTCATAGACGGACAGGCACGTTCGCCGAGCGAGCCTTCGAAAACCCCTCGATGCCCGATGGGAACAGAGACTCCTCGGTGATTCCCTTTGCCGCAAGGTGCCTTCTCACGGAAGGCTTCAGCTTTGGGAGAATCCAAATCGGACGAACCTCGGAGTCGACCGTCTGGCCCATGAAAAGATTTGGTGCCGCCAGCGAGCCGTCGAGCGACGTCATGATGAACGCCCCATGCTGCACGACGATTCTTGGCTCATAGCTCTGTGGCTTCACGAGCAGGGGGCGCCCGCCCCGGCAACGATCGGTCAGCTCGTACCAATCGGGCTCCTGACCGTCGGGCTGTTCTCCAATCGAGACGCGCATATCGGGGTTAACCCTATAGGAGTACACAACGCCAGCTACTTCATCATGTCCGGATGACGCGAAGTAAAGCGCGACGTCGAGGCTCGAAGTCACATCAAGCAAACGCGTCGCACCGCCGTAATGCTGCATGCGGGCCATGAACTCCAAAACGGAGCCGCCGCAGCGAAGCGGCCCGTTGGCCCGCGCCTCCTCGACAATCCCCGACTCGACATGCCGAACCAAACCTTCGTTGATCTGCATATCGCTATACCCAGATCCCCTGATTCGCCTGTACAGCGTCGGAAAGGGCGTCCAGTATAAGTTCGCCTGGCCCCTCCACATGCAATCGTCTGCTGTCGAGCCGGTAGGGAAGCGGTCGAGCAGCTCTTCCAAAGTCTTCGGTACGTAGGGCTGATAGACTTCATCAATCGGATGCCCCAGATGATTAACCGAAGCCATAAGCAACACCTCCCCGTCGTGGTTTCTTCAAATTGATTCCAACTTTGCTTCGCCCTTTCAAAGCAGTACCTGCCCCATATTCGATAATACCCCAGTAC
>CAKUKJ010000530.1 GCA_934662525.1 uncultured Coriobacteriales bacterium
TCATGAACGAGTCGTTCAGCGATTTGTCCATGTACGATGGCGTTGAGGGCTACGACGGCACGACGTACGTCAACGACCTCGACACGCTTGAGGCGGGTCCGTTGTATGTGAGCGCGCGAGGGGGCGGCACCTGCAACACGGAGTTCGAGTTCCTCACGGGGTCGAGCCTGGGGATGATCGGCGGCGGCGTCTACCCGTACATGTATTACGACCTCTCCGGAGCCGAGGCGCTCCCAAACCTCTTCGCGTCGCTGGGGTATACCACGACGGCGATTCATCCATGCGCGGCCTCGAACTGGCGCAGGGACGTCGTCTACGACGAGCTCGGCTTCTCGCAGTTTTTGAGCGACACCTCGCTGCCCTCCGGTGCCGCTACCCTGCGCGACAAGGTGCGCGATTCCGAGACGTACGCGCTCATCCTCGGTCAACTTGAGCAAGACGGGCCGCAATTCGTGTTCGACGTCACCTACATGGGTCACGGCGGTTACACCACCGGCTTGCTGGATTCTTACCCATACAATAACGTTACAGTAAACGGTGAATCTATAGAAGGGATGAGCGAGTACCTGAGCGTCATGGATGAGGCTCAGGCCGACCTCGCGTGGTTCCTCAACGAGCTTGCAAGCATCGACAAGCACGTCGTCGTCATGTTCTTCGGCGACCATCAGCCCGGTTTCAACGAGCAGCTGGCAGCTGCGGCGGGGCAGAGCGACCCCGATTCGCTCGAGCAGGTGCAGCGTCGTTTCTCAACGCAGTACTTTGTGTGGGCCAACTATGATATCTCCGACGACGGCGCCCTGGCCGATGCCGATGGGACGCCCCTCGATCAGGGCATGAGCGTGGGCTATTTGGGCACGCAGGCCATGTACAGGTTCGGCCTGCCCTTGTCCGACATGCAGAAGGCCCGCCTCAAGCTCATGGAGTCCATGCCGGCCACAAACCTTAACGGTTACCTTGAGGCTGCAACGGGCGCATGGTACTGGAACGGCCTGGACAGTCCCATCAAAGACGTCTACGACGAATACGCCACCATCCAATATCGCAATCTGTTTGACAATTAGAAGTTTGCGCGATTGGGCGCCGCTCTTTTGCTAAGATGGTGCCGCGCTCGTTTTGCGGGCAATCCGCGCCTCAATAGCTCAATGGATAGAGTCCCGGCCTTCTAATCCGGTTGTTGTAGGTTCGAGTCCTACTTGGGGCGCCAATCTGAACTCCTGCGAACCCGCCCGACCACCCTCGGGCGGGTTCGTTCGTTTCAAGCCGGAGGCGACGCAAGCCCGTCGCCCTGCAATCCCGGAAGGGAGACCATGGAAGAAGCGACTGATGCTCGCGCCGTCCCCGGGGAGGGGGCCCCGCAACGTCCCTCGGGCAGGCTTTCCACCATGCTCGTGGTGGCGGTGCTCGCGCTTCTGCTCTTTACGCTGGGGGCCTATGCGGTCATCTCCGCCGAGCACGCCGACCGCGAGAGCGAGAGCCAGGCGCTTTCGGAGTCTCGCCTGTTGGCCCAGCAGGTCGCGGGCTTTTGGCGCGTGAGCGGCTTCGACGACGCCCAGCCGCTCACCGTGGTCCTGGTGTACACGGGACTGGCCGCGCTCCCGCGGCTGATGGCCATGGGGCGGCTGCGCGGGCGGAGGGTGGACGTACCCTGGGAGGTGAGGGAGCGGCTGAGCTTGGGAGGCGGCAATGGCGGGGCGGGGAGTTGCCGAGCGCCGGGTGCTGAAGGTCGACGCCGAGGGCGAGGCCCGGCGGGCCCGGGACCGGCTGGCCGTCGAGGAGCCGCTGGAGCTGCGGGTGGCGGGCCGGCCGGTCGGGGTGACCATGCGGACCCCCGGCAACGACGTGGAGC
>CAKUKJ010000531.1 GCA_934662525.1 uncultured Coriobacteriales bacterium
ACGGTCGACGTCATCGCCGGCGCCACCCTTACCTGCGACGGCGCCATGACCGCAGCCGCCGCCTGCATCGCCCAGGCCAAGGGCGAGCAGGTCGCCGATCCCATCAACGCCTGGGACGACCAGACGGCCGACAACTGGCTGGGCACCGAGCCTGTCATCGACGAGGCCTCGGTCACCGAGACGTGGGACACCGACATCCTCATCGTGGGCGCCGGCAACGCCGGCTGCGCCGCAGGTGCGTACGCGGCTCAGAACGGCCTCAATTTCCGCCTTATCGAGAGCGCCGGCGTGGTGCAGGACACGCGCCACTGGTACGGCGCCATCGATTCCTCCGCCGCGCAGGAGGCCGGTTGCGACCCCGTCGACCGCCGCAAGCTCCTTTCCGAGATCAGCCGCTACGCCTCGGGCAAGTGCGACCAGCGTGTCGTGCGCATGTGGATCAACGAGTCTGCCGCCATGCACGACTTCATCGCCGGCATCGCCACGGCCGAGCCCTATAACTACCAGTTCAAGTTCACGAGCGGCGAGGCAGCCCACTGGCCCGAGGACTGCGCCGAGGAGAACACGGTCTACTTCTTCCCTGAGCAGGAAGTGGCCTGCATGGGCTGGGAGAAGCCGCGCAACGTCGTGCTTCAGGAGGCCATCGAGGCCGCTGGGTATTCCATCGACTTCAACACCTCGCTCGTCAAGCTTGAGAAGGACGAGTCGGGCCGCGTGACCGGCGCCATCGCCCAGAACACGCAAGACGGCCACTTCATCCGCATCAACGCCACGGCGGGCGTGCTGCTCGCTGCGGGCGGCTACGACGGCAACCCCATGATGATGGACGCGCTCGACCCGCTGTCGGCTGCTGTCACCACCTGCTACAACTACAGCCCACGCGACCGCGGCATGGGCATCCGCGCCGCCCTGTGGGCAGGAGCCACCATGCAGGCTGAGCCCGCTTCCATGCTGTTCGACCGCGGCCTGGTGGCCCCCGGCGTGGATGCCGGCTATCAGGAGAACCCCGCAGCCTTCGGCGGCAAGGAGTTCCCGGGCACGCTCAAGCAGTACTTCCCCGGCACCCAGCCGTTCCTCAAGGTCAACCGCCGCGGTGAGCGCTTCATGAACGAGTCGCAGACCTACGACAACGCCAACTACGCCGCGTTCAACCAGCCCGGCCATGTGTACTGCCAGATTATCGACGCCAACGCCGATGCCGACGTCGACCGCTTCCACACCGTGGGCTGCTCTGCGGGCGTCCAGAACGGCAACATGATCAAGAGCGTCGAGAGCCAGGTGGAGGCCGGCCTCGTCATGAAGGCCGACACGCTCGACGAGTTGGCCGACAAGCTGGGCTTCGAGGGCGACGCCAAGGAGACGTTCCTGGCCACGTGCGAGCGCTACAACGAACTGTACGACGCCCAGTACGACGAGGACTTCGGCAAGGCCTCGTGCCGCCTCTCCGAGCTGCGCACGCCCCCGTTCTACGGCGCATGGCTGGGCGCAAGCCTTCTGTGCACGATGCAGGGCATCCTCATCAACGAGAACGCCCAGGCCATCGACGACGCTCGCGAGCCCATTGCGGGCCTGTACTGCGCGGGCAACAACGCGGGCAGCTTCTTCGCCAACAACTACCCCTGCGTCCTCCCCGGCACCCGCTGCGGCTCCGCCATGGTCCAGGGCATCAAGGCCGTCAAGCAGATGGGCGGCTTGGAGTAGTCCAAGCTGTCCGTTTGTGCGGTTTTACCAGGTGAGCGGGGAGAATGCGTCGAGCCGTTCGCCGATGCCGGCTTATCTTGCCCCTTTGGAGGCGTCCGGAATGTTCCGGGCGCCTCTTTGTGCATGCGGGGCCGCAGC
>CAKUKJ010000532.1 GCA_934662525.1 uncultured Coriobacteriales bacterium
TGAGAGCATGGGCGCCGACATTCGGGGGAAAGACGATGATCCTGCGCAAGCTCCTCTATGCGCTCGGCCTTCTTGCGTGCGATGTAGCCCCGCAGCGCGTCGGCCTCGGGGCCGCATGCCGCCTCCAGCGCGCCGGCGGGGACCTCCAGCACGAGGGCATCCCCCTCGGCGATGACGTCCACCGGGCATGTCCCCAGCGCCGGCGCCGCCTCGGCGAAGGACTCGCCCGCGGACATCCTCGCCACTGTGCGCCTCTTGCCACCCTGGGTCATCGTGGCCCTCACGCCGCCCGAGAGGACGAACGGGTAGAAGTCCACGCGCTGCCCGCATGCGATGACGGTCTCCCCGTCGGCGAACCTTCGCACGGTGCCGCCCAGGCCCTCCACGAACTCGATTGCCCGCCCTGCGTCCATTCCGCGCAGCGCTTCGAGCGAGGTGGCCATCCCAAGGCCGAGCGCGTCTTCCGTCTCCGTCGTGTCCCACGCCATGCGTCTGTCCTTCCGGTTACCGGCCCTGCCGGTGAGTTTGACGCATCGGACTTTAGCCGAACCGCCCGCCTCGCGCAAGGGGCCCACTGGGGCATGCGGGCCGAATTCATTTTGAAGTTGCCCCTTCATCCCTCTCATCCGAGTGCCCTCAAGGATGCCCATATAGATTGCGGAACGTTCCTTAAGAATGCTACCCTGGCTGGCGCGGCCCTCGTCGTGAGCCCCGTCGCCCTTGGAACCACCGGGCGTGAAACAACACGGCGCCTCAACTCATAACTCCTGCAATGGCATAGGAAAGCCTGCCTGAGAGAAAACGCCGGTGGCACAGTGTGCTAAATAATCTTCTTCCGGATCTTCTTGAGCCAGTTCTTTTTGAAGCTGCCGTATGAGCCGAAGAAGCGGTCGTCCGTGTTGGTGGTCTCGCTTGCCTCGAACTTCAGTGCGGTTAGCTCGAGGGCGCAGATGAGGTCGGCCGCCTGGGCGAGCCGGTAGTCCCTGGGGCCGCTGTCCCTGTATATGACGGCGTCGGTCGAGAGGGCGTACTCGGCCGCGTCGTGCAGGACCCTCGTCACCACCTGCTGGCCGTCGTCGTAATAGACCTTTACTTTGTCAAACCTCTGGAGATACTCAAGGTTGTCGAAGATGAACCCTACGACGTCGCGTCTCATCCTGGCCTCGAGCGCCGGGCCGCTTCCAGCCTCGCTCTTCCTGTATGAGAAGATATGGTACTCGATTGGCATGTGCTGGAGCATGGTGAAGAACGACTGGAGCAGGCGCTTCCTGTCCTGGATGCCCATCCCGGCGTAGCCCTCGTGGCCGTTCATGAGCGGGGATGTGTGCAGCGGGACGTCCGGCAGGCCCTTCGCCCGCAGGTCTCTCTCGTAGAGGTCGATGATTGGGGAGATGTCCCTCGACTGCTCGTGGAGCACGAGGGCCAGCAGGTAGTATTTCGGCTCCGCGCCGTTCTCGCCAGACTCGTCCACGAACAGGCTTATCTCGAGCATGGGACTCTCCCCGGGTCGGGCATAAAAAATGCCGGGGGACAACCCCCGGCTCCTGGAGGCCCGTCCTAGCGGAAAGACCAGACTCAGTATCGCATTTTCATCCTTGCAAGGCAAGGTTTTCCGCATCCTCGCTTTTGCGCGCGGGGTTTTCATAACCCACAGCATGGGTCTTACGCCCGCGCCCGCAGCCTCTGGCTTCCCCGCCATGAACACCAGACGACCCGCCGGACAGGCGGGAACGGTGAAGCTCGGCCTCCGTACGGCTTCACCCGATCGAGGCTCCCCGCGGGCCCGAGCTGATCGACTTCGTCGAGTCCTACCGGCAGCAGCTGTCGGGTG
>CAKUKJ010000533.1 GCA_934662525.1 uncultured Coriobacteriales bacterium
TTTCCTGACGACGCGCGAAGAGGCCGTCAACAAGCTTGCCACCCTGTGCGGCGGCCGCGCAGCCGAGGAGATCGTCTTCAACCAGGCCACGACCGGCGCGTCGAACGACATCGAGCAGGCGACGAAGCTTGCCCGCAACATGATCACGCGTTTTGGCATGTCCTCGCAGTTCGGCATGGTGGCGCTCGGCACGGTCAACAACCCCTATCTCAACTCCGACACGTCTCTTACCTGCAGCGAGGGCACGGCGGAGAAGGTGGACGAAGAGGTCGTCGAGCTTGTGGGCCAGGCTCATTCCAAGGCCACGCAGATCCTGCGCGAGAACATCCTTAAACTCCACGAGCTGGCCGCTTACTTGCTCAAGAAGGAGACCATCACCGGTGACGAGTTCATGGCTATCCTAAACGACGGGCCCCAGCAGGCATAGAGGTCATACAATGGGCGGATACGCACCTTGCGCTCCAGCTGGGGCCCGGGGGGCGTACCCGCCCTTTTCTTTTATCAGGGAGAATCAGTGCCACGCACGTATCGGAACAACACGTATAACGCAGCCCAGCCTGATGCGTCCAAGAAGGCGCAGCTAGGTGCTGGTGCGCGCTTTGCGAGCCTGTTCGCCGGCGCTCTCATTGCCGTCGTCGCGGTGGTCTATCTGTTTGGGTGCGTGTATTACTACGACCGCTTCTGGCCTAACACAAAAATCGGCGATGCCGATTTGTCAAACATGACCGAGGCCGACGCCATCGTCGCCCTTGACCAAGCATCTCGTGACCGCACCGTCTCCGTGTCGGGGCAGGGCGTCTCTTTCACGCTCACCGGAGGCTCGGCTGGCCTTGAGATCAACTCTGCCGTTGCCGTACAGACCGCTCTGTCAGACAATTCCTGCTGGCAATGGCCCGTGCAGGTATTTGCCAGCCACGATGAGACCGACGTGGTCAGCTCCTCGTTCAACATGGACCTGCTGCGCAGCGCGATTGAGTCGAACCTTGAGGCTTTCAATTCCAGTGCAACCGACCCGATCAACGCCACGCTGTATTTCGACGAGTCCACGGGCCACTTCGAGATCAACCCCGGCTCCTTGGGCACAAAGCTCGATGTCGACTCCATTATGGACACCGTGAAGGAAGCCTTGGTTCAGCGCAGTCCCTATGCGGCCCTTACGAGCGTCAATCTCGTGCAGCAGTCGGTGAAGGCCGACGACGCGACGCTCGTCTCGATGCGCGACACGGCGAACGCCTATCTCAACTGCTCCCTCGACCTCACCCTCAACGGCACGGTCGTCGCTTCTGTGACCCCCTCGCTTGTGAAGGACTGGATCGCCTTCGGCGACGACGGCACGGTCTCGCTCGACGACAGCCAGCTTGTCGCCTGGGTGGACGGCATCGAGGCGACCGTGGACTCCGTGGGCGGCACACGCACATACACGCGCCCCAACGACGGCCAGACGTTTACCGTTTCCGGCGGCAACTATGGCTGGATCAGCGATGGTGCGGCGCTCGAGGACTTGGTTCGCAACGCCGTGTACAACGGCCAGGTGGGTTCGGTTGACATCCCCACGAAGCAGACGGCCGCGACGTACAACCCGGGCGGGGCCGACTGGAGCGGCAGCAACTGGATCGACGTCGACCTCGGCGAGCAACATGTTCGTTATTTTGACGCCTGGGGCAACGTGCTTTGGGAAAGCGATTGCATAAGCGGGGCCTACGGCACGCACGACACGCCGACCGGCGCCTATTACATTTACAACAAGGCGCTTGACCAGACGTTGCTGGGCAACATAGACCCTGAGACGGGCAAGCGCGAGTACGAGACGCCCGTGCAGTACTGGAT
>CAKUKJ010000534.1 GCA_934662525.1 uncultured Coriobacteriales bacterium
GAAGGCCAAGGCCGAGCAGAGGCGCAACCGCGCCGAGGTGGTGGCGGTGCTTGCCGACGCGGGCGTCGAGTTCGTCGACGAATGCCCCGAGGGCTTCGCCGCATGCCGCACGTTTTCCGACTACCGCCCCGACCTGGCGGCGCTGGACGCCTACGTGGCCGACAACGCGGGCGCGGGGCTTCTGGCCGAGGAGACGTCGTTCGGCGTGACCCTGCTGGCGCCGGTGGCCGAGGGGGCCGACGAGGCCGCACAGGCCGCAGCCCAGCGCAAGGCCGACTTCCAGGCCGCCTACGAGGACGGCGCGAAGGCCCGCCGCGAGTGGCTTGCCGCCCACGCGGGCGACCTCAAGTCGATGCGCCGCACGGCGCTGGCGCTGACCGCGTTCGCCATGGAGGCCGAGGCTGTGGAATCGTTCGAGGAGCTGCTGGGCCGACCCATCGACCGCACGCCCACCGAGCTGGCCGTGGCCATGGGCTGGCGGGCAGCGTGGAACATGAGCGGCTGGACGGCCTGGAGCCTCATGGAAGGCGGCAGCTCCGTGTACTTCAACCGAGCGACGGTCGAGAACGTGACCATCATCTACGAGGCCATGAAGGCCGACGGCTACGAGCCGAACGCGGCCGAGACGGAAACCTACGAGACGTGCATGGCGCGCCTGGGAAGCGAGGAGTAAATGAGCGAAGCAGTTGAGGCCGAGATCATCGAGCCCGAGGAGGCGTCAGAGCTGACCGTGGCGTACTCCCCCGCCGTGATCGAGGCCAACTTCGACGCCCTGGAGGCGCACGTGCGCAGGCTGGTGGCCGACTACGAGGGCGCGACCTACGACATGGGCAAGGACGAGAACGTGAAGGCCGCCAAGCGCGACCGCGCCTACCTCAACGGCATCGCCAAGGAGATAGACGAGCGCCGCAAGGCCGTGAGCCGCGAGTACACGAAGCCCCTGGCCGCGTTCGAGGACAGGTGCAAGGCCGTGGCGGGCATCGCGAAGCAGGCAGCCGACGGCATCAAGGCGCAGCTGGACGAGGCCGAGGAGGAGCGCCAGCTGCGCGCGTACGCCAAGCTGCGGGAGCACTACGAGGAGTTCGCCGGGCTGCTGGCCCCCGTCGTGCCCTATGAGCGTTTCCACGAGAAGCAGTGGACCAACAAGACCTTCGGCGAGGTGAAGGCATTCAAGGCCCTGGAGGCCAAGGTAGAGCGCCTGGCCCAGGACTGGGAAACCCTCAAGGCGCAGTTCCAGGGCGAGCCGTTCTACGACGAGGCCGAGCGAGAGCTGTTCGCCACCCTGGACCTGGGTGCGGCCATAACGGCGGCTCACAAGGCCGAGGAGGAACGCCGGCGCATCGCCGAGCTGAAGGCGGCCATGGAGCCGGAACCCGTGGAAGAGCCCGAACCCGAACCCGAAGCGGTGCCCGAGCCCGCGGAATGCCAGCCCGCAGAGTTCCCGCAGCCGCTTGAGCAGATGCCCGAGCCGCAGCCCGCGCCCATGCCCGCCCCGGTGCCGCCAGCGCCGCCCGCACCGGCACCCGTGGCCATGGCGGGCGACCCGTGGACGGTCGTGGTGCCGTGCGCCACGCGCGAGCAGATGCAGGGCGTCGCGGCGGCCCTCAAGGCGCAGGGCGTCGTGGGCACCATCATGCACGGCACGGTGGGCCAGGTTTACGAGCGGATGAACGGAGGCTACTAGCATGACCCAGGAACAGCAGTCCATCGACCTCATGGCGGCCGTTGCCCGCGTGCAGCGCGCCGTGGTGGTGCCCAAGGCCAAGTACAACGCTTTCGGCAAGTTCAGCTACCGCAGCTACGAGGACATAGTGGCCGCGCTGAAGG
>CAKUKJ010000535.1 GCA_934662525.1 uncultured Coriobacteriales bacterium
GCGAAGGGTGCCCGCCGGCTTCCCAACGGAAGCCGGCGGGCGTTTGTGTTTAAACCTATAAGAAAACTCCCCCAGAGAAATGTGCGAGTCTCCCACGAAAGTCATAGGGAGTTTTGTGAATGGCGGAGAAAACAGCTGGTTACACCGGTGGTTGCGTTACAGCATCTCGGCCCTGAACCCGTCGAGCGAGTAGGCGTTGGCGTCG
Source organism: uncultured Coriobacteriales bacterium (assembly GCA_934662525.1). Classification (GTDB taxonomy): domain Bacteria; phylum Actinomycetota; class Coriobacteriia; order Coriobacteriales; family UMGS124; genus UMGS124. The sequence continues at coordinate 206 of CAKUKJ010000535.1, forward strand.
TCTATCGCGTCATGCTCGAACACCATACAGTACCGATAACCCGGGCCAGCCAAAAGTGCCCATTTCCCGCCGAGTTCCAGCTTGTCGCGGCTGTCGTCGTTTTTCAGCTGCTCGCCCTTCGTCTCGATTGCCATGAGCGTGCCGTCGTGCGTCATGGCGATGAAGTCAGGGTAGTGGTTGATGAAGCCGTTGATGCAGAACTCCTCGCCTCGCCTGCGCTCGTCGATGCGATGCCACCACAAAATGCGTTCGGAGTTGGAGAGGGCATCGGCCATCTTGCGCTCAAGGTCGTTCATATCGCCGGGTTCTGCCTGATAGAGTGTGCGGTCATAGAGGGTCGTGCCATTGCGTGCAACCATGGCCTCGGGAAGGGCATATGCAGGTTCCACCACGATGTCCTGGTTGAGCCGCTTGTAGAACTGCGTCTTGCAATACGCTCCCGCCTGTATGGCGACGGCGTTGGCAATCGCCTTTGCATACCGGGGTGCGTTGTCGAGGTAGGAGTCGATTTGCTCAGGCGTCATCTGGGCGACGGAGCGCGAGACGAAGTCGCGCGTGCCCCTCATGCCGTAGGTATCGAGGAACTGCGAGGTCATGAGCCCGACAAGCCCGTCGATGACCGCATGGCGTTTGCTCTCGCCCGAGTATGAGGCGAACAGCTCGTGCATGTCTTGCGCCTGTCGCCTGGCAAGCTGGCGCACCTTGAGCTCGTCGGACTCGTCGTCTACGTCGATCTGACGGACGTCGTCGTTACCGTCGATATCAAAGACCACGTCTGAGGACGGGCAAGACTCGAGGTTGAACTTTGAAAGGAGCAGGCGGCGTTCAAAGCGCTGGGTCAGCGCGCTTGAGAAGATTCCCGCGCTCACATGCAGGCGGAACTGGGGGAGCAGCAGATCCTTGATTCTCTCTGCGAGTACCGGGCGAATACGGTTTGTGCGGTCGGAGTCTCCAAGGCCGGTGTTTCCCGCGCCTTCGCGCCGTAATCCGTTGGCATCTGCAGGTTCCTCGAATATCCGCTCGCTGTTTTCTGCCTGCCGTATCATCTGGTCTATCGTGTTGCTCGGTGAATCGGACGCTGGCATCGTGTGGTAGCAGGGCAGTAGGTTGAGGCCCTGACCCGGCTCGGTCGGCTCGGTGCCGTCGGCACAGCGTGAACCCATGCCGTCGTCGATGCATGCGGGGGTACCGGGCTGCACGTCGGGGAAGGTGAAGCGAAAGTCGATTTCGGGCTTGTCGCATTCATTTCGACCAGGTTCGACTCCATCATCGGGGTGCGTGGCGGCAGCCGTGCCTTCCGGCGCTTCCATTTCGTTGGCGACCATGTCGCGCTTCGAGAACCCCGCCCCATTCAGCCCTTCTACCACCTGGTCGATCGTGGCGTTGAAGTCCTCCGATGACGTGAGCACATACGGGATGTCGAGGCTGCGCGCCGCGCTTCGGCGTGCGTAAGGCTGGCGCAGGATACGGCCCACCACCTGCTCAACGCTCGTTTTGGACGTCTTGTTTGCCACCGATGCCAGGATATAGGCAAACGGGCAGTCCCAGCCCTCGACAAGCGCTTCCACGGTTATCACGAAGCGGATGGGGCACGCACCTGACATG
>CAKUKJ010000536.1 GCA_934662525.1 uncultured Coriobacteriales bacterium
GCTCGTCGCTTACATGCAGGTTCGCACGCACCGACGGGTCGAGGACGACGCCCTCGCGCGCGATGCCAAGAAGGCGGCAGACCTCGTGCGCGACTTTCGCGGAGGCCGTCGCCGTGACGGCAAGCACGCACGGGCCACCCAGCTCGTTCAATATGCGCGGCATCTCGAGGTATGCGGCGCGGTTGCCCGAGGCAGCCTGACCCGCATGGTGGGCCTCGTCGACGACGACGAAGCCGATGCGCCCCGACGAGGCGAACTTGTCGGAATGGATGGCCAAAAACTCAGGGGTGGTGAGGACGATATCGACGTTGCCGCCGGCCAGACCCTCAAAGACGGCCGCGCGATCCTCGAGGGGCGTCTCGCCCGTGAGCACGCGCGTCGTCATGCCGAGCGCGTCGAAAACACGGCCCAGATGGTAGGCCTGGTCGCTCACGAGCGCACGCAGGGGGTACACGAAGACGCTCGCCTTGTTGTGGAGCAGGGCGCAGCGAGCCGCATGCACATGGAAGATGAGCGACTTTCCCCGTCCCGTGGCCATGACGCAAAGCGTCGAGACGCCCGACTCAAGGTTGGAGAGGGCCTGGGCCTGGGCGGGCAGGAGGTCGTGCTCGCCGATGAGCAGGCGTCGCAGCTCGTCGGTCACGTCCTTTGTGGACATGGAGGCCAGACGGGCCCTCTCTGCGGCACGGGCCTGGGCCAAGCCAAGCTCGTCGGCGCTGGCCGCAGCGCACTCGTTGGTCACGAGCACGTTGACGCCGCATGGGCGGCCGTCCGCGCCGCCGGTGACGTTCTCCACGACCGCGCGATAAGCGGCCCCCCTGTCGATGCGCGGGGCAATGGCGGCGGCGATGAAGCGTTTGAGATACCCCACGCGACATCCGTCGCGGTCGATAAAGGCGACGGCCTTTCCATCGTTGGGATTGTCGGGCTCGCGCACCAACCGCAGGGCGTCGCCCGCCTGCAGGCGCGCGACGACGTCCTGCCGGCCGTCGAATGTGACGCCCGCGACCTTGGTATGGAACTGCGAGGCGTTTGCGAGGCTCTCAAGCTCGCTTTCGGAGATGTACTGCTCGGCGTTCTCAAAAAGCGCGTCAACAAGGCGCGCGGTGGCGCTCGACGGCACCTCGGCGTCGCGTGCGTCACGGCGCAGGACGTCTTTCACATGCATCTTGCAGCTCACACGGTTCTGCCAGGTCTCCACCTTGGGCTCGAACACGATGTCGACCGCCTCGTCGCACTCCGCAAGGGCCTCGACGTTCTCCGCGTTAAACATGATGGCTTGGCAGCTGCCGCAGGCGTCGTTGGCGATAAACGAAAGATGCTTGCCCTCCTCGCCGCGGCGGCGGCGGTCGGTCATCGTGGCGCCCCTCACAGCAAGCACGGGAATCTCGTTGCCTTGGCCGAACGGCTGGAGCACAGACAGCGACGAGATGTTCTCGACCGTGAGCTCCGAGAGGTCGACGACGGCCGAGACGCTCATGCGGTCCTCGAAATCCTCCTCGGGCAGCGAGGCAAGCCGCTCCTCCATGCGGTCGCGGAAGGCGTCGAGGTTGCCGGCGTCGAGCGTGATGCCCATGGCGCCGGCGTGACCGCCGAAACGGATGAGCAAATCGGAGCATCCCTCCACCGCCTCAAAGAGATTGACGTCTCCGACGCTGCGACCGGAGCCGCGCGCGACGCCGTCGGAGATGGTGAAGAGAATGACGGGGACGTGGTAGAGGTTCACGATGCGAGAGGCGACGATGCCCTTCACGCCCTCGTGCCAGCCCTCCCCTCCCACAACGATGACCCTGCCCCCGTCGTAAGT
>CAKUKJ010000537.1 GCA_934662525.1 uncultured Coriobacteriales bacterium
GGTCGGCGTCGGCCTCGACGCGCAGCCCGCCCGGACCGGCCGGGACGGCGTGCACGCCCTTGGCGTCGAGCGCGGCGGCCAGCGCCGCGCCGGAGCCGGAGCGCACGAGCGTGCCGGCGGTGCCGTTGTCGAGGGGCTTGTTGCCCTGGAGGGTGCTGTGCCCCCACACGCCGAACGACGTGAAGGCCGTGCTGTTGCCGCGCAAGGTGCTGTCGTAGACGTCGGCGCCGATCTTTGCCAAGGTGTTGATGATCTCAGTAACGGCCTTCTCGTTGCCGGGAACGGGCGTGGCCGAGATGATGACCGTATCGCCCTCTTGAATCTGCAGGGTCTTGTGCTCGCCGGTGGCCATGCGGGCCAGGGCCGAGAGGGGCTCGCCCTGCGAGCCGGTGCACATGACGACGACGCGGTTCTCAGGGTATTTGTCGATGTCGAACGCGTCGATGATGTCGTCCTCGTCGATCTTGAGATAGCCTAGCTCACGTGCCACGCGCGTGTTGGTGAGCATGGAGCGGCCCGTGACCACGACCTTGCGGCCCGAGGCAATGGCGGCGTCGCACACCTGCTGGAGACGATGGATGTGGCTTGAGAACGAGGCGACGAACACGCGGCCCTTGGCGTTGGAGATGACGTCGCGCAAGAACGGCCCGACGCTCGCCTCGCTGGGGGTGTAACCCGGGCGGTTGGCGTTGGTGGAGTCGCTCATGAGCAGGTCCACGCCCTCGTCGGCAAACCTGGTGAGCGCCGCGAAGTCGGTGCGCACGCCGTCGATGGGCGTCTGGTCGAGCTTGAAGTCGCCGGTGTGCAGCACGTTGCCCGCCGGGCTTTGGATAAAGACGCCCATTGCGGCGGGGATGGAGTGGTTTACCGAGAAAAATTCCACGCCAAGCTTGCCGAGCTGGAGCTTGTCGCCCGATTTGACCTCTTTGAAGTTCGGGTTCTTGATGCGGTGCTCCTCAAGCCTGCCGGCGATCATGCCAAGCGTAAGCTTGGAAGAATAGATCGGCACCTTGGGGTTGAGGTCTTGCAGAAGGTACGGCAGGGCCCCGATATGGTCCTCGTGGCCGTGCGTGATGATGATGCCGCGAAGCTTGTCCTCATTCTCGAGGACATACGTGTAGTCGGGCAGGATAAGATCCACGCCCGGGTGGTTGTCGTCGGGGAACATGAGGCCGGCGTCGTCGAGAATCATGTCGTCGCCGTACTCGATGACCGTCATGTTCTTGCCGATGCCGTCAAGGCCGCCTAGAGGAATGACCTTGAGCGCCGGCCCCTTGGCCTGTGAGCTCTTCCGTTTTGCCATATACGAGTAAATCCTCCTTCTACGAGGTACTTTCTTTGTCTGCTTGTATCACAACAAAGCGCGGCGCCGACGAGAGCTGGACCCTCTGTGACGCCGCGCTGAGCAATCAGATGTGTGTCGATGCCTCTTGCGAGTGCTGTAAGAGCCATCGGCTATGGTACTCCAAGCCGGGGTGTGCCCGCCATGCGTTCGGCAGGATTACGCAATAAGCCTAGAGGGTGAAAACAACCTGAAGATTCTTATCTTAGAGGCCCATGAGATGCTCGAGGCCCACGGTGAAAGGCTCGGGCAGGCTTGCGACGCTGCGGATGGCGAGAAGCACGCCGGGCATGTAGGCCTCACGCAGCGTCGAGTCGTGGCGGATGGTGAGCGTCTGACCTGCGGCCGACATGATGACCTCCTGAGAGGCCATGTAGCCGTCTCCGCGCACGGCATGGATGCGGACGCCGTCGACCTCGGCGCCGCGAGCGCCCTCGCAGCCCGCAATCTCGGT
>CAKUKJ010000538.1 GCA_934662525.1 uncultured Coriobacteriales bacterium
TCCATGGTGAGACTGGGAGCCAGACAGCACACAAGTTCGCCGCATGCGACTGAGTAGACGGGGTAGCCGGCAGCCTCCTCCTTCTCCACGGGAAGCGTGAGTTCAAGGCCCCACTTGAGCATCATCTCGAACACGATGTCCATATCGGTGCGGTCGGGCTTCACCACGTCGAGGGCAAGCTCGCCTGGCTTGGGCCTCTCGATGCCGGACTCATCGAGAGCAAAGACACGGAAACCGATGTCAGGCAGCTTCTTGGGCTCCTCACCGAGCTTGGGCTGGGCGTTGGCCTTCTCGAACTCGGCCTTTATCTTGTTGCCTGCGCGGCGGATGCGCTCTTCGGCGATAGTACAAATGGAATGCTCGCGCTTGAGTGAGTCGCAGAGCGCAATCGCGTTTTCAATCACCTGGCGCGAGCTCTGCTTCTTTGCAGTCTCAAGTCTTTTGTCCAAATCTTCCGGCAATTGGACAAGAATGACACGCCGGTTCCCGCCGTCTTCTGCATTCCTATGCATTACAGAATGGGCCGTCGTCCCCGAGCCAGAGAAGAAGTCGAGAATGATGGAGCCCTTGGAGTCAACATAAGAAATCAGCTCTGCTATAACCTCTTCGTCCTTGGGGTTATCGAAAACCTTATCTCCCATGAGGTCAGCAAGCCGTTTTGAAGCAGCACGCCCGTCTTTGTAAATAACGCTGTAAGGCGCTTCGTCCTCTGTGTCCTTCAGATAGCGCTTGTAACAGGGAACCTTTGTCTCGTCGGGACCGAATTCGACCAGTCCTTGGTCGATAATATCCTTCATTCTCTCGGGCGTCCCAAAAAGCCAACCTCGCGAAGGCACAGCGACGGGTTTATGCGTCACCGGATGGAACACCTCATATTTTGGTCCTCCACCACCTGGCCATGAAATGTCGCCGGCGAAGTAAACCCCTCTCTCATCGATGGATGAATAGTGCTTATGTGCTTTTGCAGGTGCATCGTCAGGAAGCGATTTATACCAGTTTCTCAGTTCACTGGTCATTTTCGGATAGTCGGTGCCATAGAGCGACTTAAGTCTTTCAACTTTGGCATAGATCTCATCGAGGCCCTGTTTCTTCTTCCTCCATTTGATTTGGTTGTCTTTGAAATAGTCGATTGACTTGACGTAACAAATCACATACTCATGAGAAACGGAGATGTACCTTGAGTCGTTTTTTCGACCACCAGCCCATATCATTTGGGCAATGAAATTATCCGGCCCCATTACTTCATCGGCAATCTCTCTTAGATTGCTGACCTCGGCCTCATCGATGCTCATGAACAGCACGCCATTCTGCGAGAGCAGCTCGCGCGCCATACGAAGGCGGGGGTAAATCATCGAGCACCAGTCCGAGTGAAAGCGCCCATTGGTATCGGCGTTCGATTGACCTGCCAATCCAGCCTGCTCTTTGTAATTGGCAATAGAATTGCCGAATCGGTCTTTGTAAACGAAATCGTGTCCCGTGTTGTAAGGTGGGTCGATGTAGATGATATTGACTTTGCCGTGGTAGCCGCGCTGCAGGAGTTTGAGCACCTCGAGGTTGTCGCCCTCGATGTAGATGTTGTCGGAGTCGAAGCTGCCGTCTTCGCCGTCGCGCCCGCGGCTCTTCTCAACACAGGGGCGAAGCGTGGCCGTGGAGGGAGTCTGTGACTGGCGAATAGCATCCATCTTGCCAGGCCACGTGAACGCGTAGCGCTCCTGGCCTTCGTCCACATCGTCGCCCAGCAAAAGCCTCAGCTTGTCGAAGTCGATGCAACCGCTTTTA
>CAKUKJ010000539.1 GCA_934662525.1 uncultured Coriobacteriales bacterium
CCATCGACATGGTCGACGAGGGGCTCATCACCAAGGAGGAGGCGCTCAAGCGCGTCGACCCCGCCCAGCTCGACCAGCTGCTGCACCCGCAGTTCGACAAGACCGCCAAGTACGACCTGCTTGCCCAGGGTCTCAACGCCTCCCCGGGCGCGGCTGTGGGCGAGGTCGTCTTCTCCTCGGCCGACGCCGTGGCCGCCGCCGCCGAGGGCCGCGACTGCATCCTGGTGCGCTGGGAGACCAACCCCGACGACCTGGCCGGCATGGTGGCCGCCAAGGGCATCCTCACGAGCCACGGCGGCAAGACGAGCCATGCCGCCGTCATCGCCCGCGGCATGGGCGCGCCCTGCGTCTGCGGCGTCGAGAAGCTCAAGATCGATGCCGCCAAGAAGGAGGTCGTCGTCTCGGGCACCGATATCGTGCTGCATGAGGGCGACGTCATCTCCATCGACGGCAGCACGGGCGCCGTCGTGCTCGGCGCCGTCAAGCTCGTCGACTCCAAGATCACGGGCGACCTCGAGACCATCCTTGAGTGGGCTGACGAGGTGCGCAAGCTCGGCGTCGAGGCCAACGCCGACAACCCAGCAGACGCTCAGCTTGCCCGCGACTTCGGCGCCCAGGGCATAGGCCTGTGCCGCACGGAGCACATGTTCCTCGGCGAGCGCAAGCAGATCATCCAGAGCTACATCCTCAGCGAGGACAAGGCCGTGCGCGACAAGGCCTGCGAGAACCTCTACGAGGCGCAGACCGGCGACTTCTACGAGATGTTCAAGGCCATGGACGGCCTGCCCGTCACGGTGCGTCTGCTCGACCCGCCGCTGCACGAGTTCCTCGACGACCCCCGCAAGCTCGAGGTCGAGATCACGCGCCTGGAGTGCGCCGGCGCCTCCGAGACCGAGCTTGCCGCCAAGAAGAAGCTCCTGCGCCAGATCGACTCCATGATCGAGTGCAACCCGATGCTGGGCCTGCGCGGCTGCCGTCTGGGCTTCGTCTATCCGGAGCTCCCCATCTTGCAGGTGCGTGCCATCGCCATGGCAACCGCCGAGCTCAAGAAGCAGGGCCTCGACCCCAAGCCTCGCATCATGGTGCCGCTTGTGAGCGTCGCCACCGAGCTCAAGGCCATGCGTGCCTCCATCGAGAAGACGCTTGCCGAGGTGGGCGAGAGCCAGGGCATCGACCTGTCGTGGATTCCCGTGGGCACCATGATCGAGCTGCCCCGTGCGGCCGTCACGTCCGACCAGGTGGCCGAGTACGCCGACTTCTACAGCTTCGGCACCAACGACCTCACACAGACGACGTTCGGCTTCTCCCGCGACGACGTCGAGGGCAGCTTCATCCCGCAGTACCTCAAGCAGAAGCTCATCACCCGCAACCCCTTCGAGACGGTCGACGACGGCGTGTGCCGCCTCATCGACACGGCCGTCAAGCTGGGTCGCGGCACGAACCCTGAGCTTGACCTGGGCGTCTGCGGCGAGCATGGCGGAGACCCCGAGTCCATCCAGAAGTTCTACGACCTGGGCTTGGACTACGTCAGCTGCTCGCCCTACCGCGTGCCTGTCGCCCGTCTCGCCGCCGCTCAGGCGACGCTTCGCTCCACGGTGCGCTAAGGCCGATTGGATGCGCCGCACAGCCTTGGTTGGCATGAGGCGCTGACAGTTCTTTGGTAGCCTGCGGGCGCACTCCACATGGATGGGGTGCGCCCGCTTTTGTATAGTGGTTTGCGCTTTTAGCTGTGCCGCGCTGTCGTCCGCTGCCGGTGCGCATCGAAGGGGTGAGT
>CAKUKJ010000540.1 GCA_934662525.1 uncultured Coriobacteriales bacterium
GACCAGGCCGTGTCGCCCGTATAGCCGGGGCTTCCCTCGCATGCGACCTCGCAGGAGACGCCATGCAGGTCGAGCGCGGCGGCCAGAGGCTCCATCGCGCGGGTCACCACCTCGCGGGCCTCCACCCGCACCGCCTGCACCGCGATGGCCCCCGCGTCTGCCTTGGCAAGTTTGAGCAGGGCGCTCACAAGCCAACCCACCCGGTCGATCATCGCCTCGAGCTCGCGCAGGGCACGCGTGCGCGCCGCCTCGTCGGACGTCTCCTGCGCCACGGCAAGGGTAAGCCCCATCGCCGTGAGCGGCGTGCGTATCTGGTGCGAAACGTCGGCCAGGGCACGGGCCAGATCGGCCTTCTCCTGCCCCAGGCGGGAAGTCTTCTCGCGCAGGGCGTCCACCATCTTGGCAAGCTGGTTCTTGAGGATGGCCAGGTCCCCCTCGCGGTAATCGGCGAGGTCGATGACGCGGCCCGAGCGCAGCACCTCGTCAATCGCACAGGACAGCTCCGCCATCTCGCGATAGCGCCGCTCAGAGACGACCATGAGAAAGACGAGGGCCACCGCCCCTGCAATCCCCGCCCACATGGCGGCGGCACGGCCGGAGGTCGCCCAGGCGGTGCCGGCAATCGCCGCCATGCAGGCAAGCTCAAGCATGAAGCGTCTCACAAACGGGGGGTTGTGCAGGGATTGCATGGAACTGGCCTTTCATCTGCAGGGACATGGGCACGAGGCAGGGGGCGGTGCCAGGGGCAAATCTCGCCTACCCCTGCGCACGGTATCCCAGGCCCCGCACCGTCTGGATGATGGCGGGGGCAGCCGGGTCGTCCTCCACTTTGTCGCGCAGGCGCTTGATGTAGACGTTGAGCGTGTTGTCGCTCACGTACTCCCCCGCGTCGTCCCAGATGGCGTCGCGCAGACGCTCGCGCGTCACAAGCTTGCCGGGATTCTGGGCAAACAGGAGCAGCAGGCGGTACTCGAGGGCGGAGAGCGCCAGGTCGCGCCCCGCCTTGCGCACGCATGCGCTCGACGCGTCGATTGTGACGTTTCCCAGCGCAAGCACCTGCGACGTCCCCGACGCGCGGCGCAGCACGCTCCTCACGCGCGAGAGCAGCTCGCGGGGACGGAACGGCTTGGACACGTAGTCGCCGGCCCCCATGTCGAGCCCCGCCACGCAGCTGTACTCGTCGTCGGAAGCCGTGAGGAAGATGACCGCCGGGGCGTTTGGGCACGTAGGGGCCTTGGCGGCCGCACAGACCGCAAAGCCGCTGCCCTGCTCAAGCGCGATGTCGACAAGCGCGAGGTCGACCTGGCCGCAGGAAAGCAGCCGCAGGGCCTCGTCTTGCCGGGAGCAAGTGCGCACCTCGTGCCCGTCGGCCTCCAGCAGCGTCCGCAAGCCCTCGCTTATCGCTCGGTCGTCCTCCACCACCAGGATGCTCGCCATTGCGGCCCTCCCCTCGCACGCGTTCTTCTTCCCAGGCATGGTACCCGAGGCGCGCGCCGCGAGCACACCGCCCAAAAAGGAGTGACGCTATTGTCACGCAAGGCACGTGAGAGGGGCGCGCGAGAGGGGCGCGCGGGCGGTCTTCCGAACCGACTCGATAACCGTCAATCCATCAAACGTCCGTACGGGTTAACGAAAACGTCTTGATGTGTCGTATGATGCATTTGTAATGCGAAAAATCGTTGAGCTCAATCGGTTGATCGACTGGAGCCAAGCAGACCATCGTCGCCGTGCTCAAGGCGCACAAGCAGCCGTTCGTCTTCGAGAC
>CAKUKJ010000541.1 GCA_934662525.1 uncultured Coriobacteriales bacterium
ACCTCGAGGCCGTCATCGCTGTGCTGCAGTACATCTACGAGAACATCATGTACGCCGAGCTTAACACCAAGAGCGACTACTGCCAGGTGTGCGGCTACGACGGCGAGATCAAGATCGTGGAAGACGACGGCAAGCTCGTGTGGGAGTGCCCCAAATGCGGCAACCGTGACCAGGCCAAGCTCAACGTTGCGCGCCGTACCTGCGGCTACATCGGCACCCAGTTCTGGAACCAGGGACGCACCGAGGAGATAAAGGACAGGGTGCTCCATCTGTAGGTAGGATTCGACCAGGACGCTTCCCGGAGGCAGGGCATATCGCCCCGTGCTCAAACAGTCCTCGTACCGAGGGCTTGGGGGTCGAGTCCGCTTATGCATGCAAGCATGCAACGCGCCCTCAACCCCCAAGCCCTCACTGCGGAACTGCGCGCGGGACGATATGCCCTACCTGCGCATCCTTGCCGAAATCCCTTTGCGACCTTAGGGGCAAGGGAGAGGATGGCGCCAAGGGTAGAGAGACGCGCCCAACCCCCAGAAGCCCTTAGTTCCTTAGGAGAAACTGCTAGATGCGTTTTCGTAGTTTGATTGCGCCGGTCTCGGGACGAGGCTTCGGCGCAGTTTTTCGCCGCTGTCCTTGCGGCGAAACTGTTTGAGCACAGGGGTTTATCCCCAAGCCCGGAGGAAGGCAGTCTCATGAACTACGCAACCATCAAGTATTTCGACATCGCCAATGGGCCCGGGGTGCGCACGACACTGTTCGTCTCCGGATGTCGCGTGCATTGCCCGGGGTGCTTCAACGAGGTGGCGTGGGACTTCTGCGCAGGCGAGGCGTTCACGGGCGAGGTTGCGCAGCGCATCTGGGCGAGCATGGAGGCACCGTGGGTGGAGGGGCTCACGGTGTTGGGGGGCGAGCCGTTTGAGCCGGAGAACCAGGAAGCCCTGCGGCCCTTTCTTGAGGAGACGCGCAGGCGCTATCCCGCCAAAAGCATCTGGTGCTTCACGGGTTATCTGCTCGACCGCGACATTCTGCCCGTGAGTGGCCGCAAGCGCACGCAGGACACTGATGCCATGCTCGCATGTTTGGATGTGCTGGTGGACGGTCCTTTCTTGCAGGCCGAGCACGACATTTCCCTGCGCTTCCGAGGCTCGGCCAACCAGCGCATCATCGACGTCCCCGCCACGGTTGCCGCCTGGCGGGCGGCGACTACGCGCGATGAGAGCCTTGCCGCCTTCTCTCCCGTCATCTGGCATGACCAGAAGCTCTACGAGACCAGGGGGATGTAGGGCTGGACGCGCGACTAGGGCTCCCATGCGAGTACGTTGCAAGGGAGCCCGGATGCGTTCGGTCGTCTCTACCCCACGCTCACCTCGCCGGCGAGGACGCGCTTGTAATCGGCGAGGTTTGCCTTGAGGAGCTGGGGGATGGGGAGCTCGTAGGGGCAGCGGGTCATGCACAGGCCACACTCCACGCAATCGTCCACCTTGGCCATCTCGGCCTGCCAGTGCTCGGAGAGCCAGCCCTGCGAGGGGGCGCGGCGCAGCATGAGGCTCATGCGGGCGCACTGGTTGATGGTGATGTGCATGGGGCAGGGCATGCAGTAGCCGCAGCCTCGGCAGAAGTTGCCTGTGAGCTCGGCCCGCTCGGCCTCGATGAACGCGCGGGTCTCGTCGTCGAGCGCGGGCGTGCCCTCGCCCATGTAGGAGAGCCACTCGTCGAGCTCGGCCTCTTTCTGAATGCCCCAGATGGGCACGACGTTGTCGAACTGCGT
>CAKUKJ010000542.1 GCA_934662525.1 uncultured Coriobacteriales bacterium
CCTGTGGCCTTCTGCTCCGGAGGCAGACGCTCTATCCAACTGAGCTACTAGGGCGTATCTACTTATTATACGCTACTGTCGCCCGAATGGGCCTGAAAAAGAAACGAGTGTGAACATGACCGAAACCATCACCATCGAGCGCATGGGCTATGGCGCCGAAGCCGTCGGGCATCTGTCCGACGGCAAGACCGTGTTCGTTGAGGGTGGCGCCCCGGGCGATGTGGCGAGCGTGGAAGTGGTCGAGGACAAGCCCACGTTCGCACGCGCCCGCATCGCCAAGCTCGAGCAGCCTGGCGCGTGTCGCGTGATGCCGAAGTGGGCCGAGCCCGCGGCAAGCGGCGCGGCCCCATGGCAGCACATCGCCTACGACGCGCAGCTTGAGGCCAAGCGTGCCAACGTGGTGGCGGCGCTTGCCCGCACGGGCGGCTTCGGCGACGCGGCGGCGGAGCTGGTGGCGCCGTGCCTTCCCTCCAAGCGCCAGTGGGGGTACCGCAACAAGTTGGAACTAGGCGCGCAATGGGATGCGAAGGGCACGTTCAACCTGGGATTTCACCAGGAGAGCAGCCCTGATGTGATGCAGGCGCTGTCCTGCCCGCTGGCTCATGACGCCATCGCCAAGGCGCCCAAAGCGCTGCGCGGGGCGCTTCGCTATCTGCAGGGCTCCGATGATTTGGGCATCTTCCGCGTGGGCGTGCGCACGAGCGTGCGAACGCGCGAGACCGAGATCGCTCTGTGGACGCGCCCGTCGGGCTTTCCGCGTGCGGCTGCTGCCAAGATGCTGAAAAGCTCGCTCAAGGCCACGAGCGTGGTGCGCGTCATCGCCGACCCGGGCAAGGCGCGCAAGATCAAGGGCCTTGAGGTGCTCGACGGCAAGGGCTGTTGGCAGGAGCAGCTGCTCGGCGCGCGCTATGTGGCGCATGCCCCATCGTTTTTCCAGGTGAACACCGCGCAGGCCGAGAAGCTCATGGAGCAGGCCATCCGCATGCTCGGCGGAAGCGTTGGGGAGGACGGCCCGGAGGGCCTCGACGGGCTGCTCGTCGCCGACCTGTACGCGGGCTGCGGCACCTTCGGCGTGGCCATGGCGCGCGCCGGCGCCGACGTGATCGCCGTGGAGTCCGCGGCTTCCTCGGTGCGCGACCTGCGCCGCAATGCCGACGAGAACTACGTCGACATCGACGTCATCGGCGGCGACGCGGCCCGCGAGCTGCCTGAGCTGGGCGGCCTTGACGCGCTGGTGGTCGACCCGCCGCGCGCGGGCCTTGCCGACGGCGTGCCAGCCGACATCGCCGCCGCCCGCCCGGGGCGCGTGGTCTACGTCAGCTGCAACCCCGCAACCTGGGCACGCGACGTGCGCCGCTTCGAGGACGTGGGTTACCGCTTGGAGCGCGTTCAGCCCGTCGACCTGTTCCCACAGACCTATCACGTGGAGCTGGTCAGCTGCTTCGTGCGCGGCTAAGCGCCAGCGCGGTTGCGCCGGGGCCGGGCGGGCGATGCCCGGGCGGCGCCGCGAAGCCGGACGCACGCGGGTTACAAGTTGCGGGGCCTGGCGGATGCGCGGTCGGCTTGCGCGGGCCGAAGGTCGCTGGGCCCGGGGCTGCGGCTGGAAAGCGGTGGGGTCCGGGTTCGCGCGGAATGCGGGATGACTGCATGGCTCCTCCGAGCCGCTTGCCGGCGCCCCGGCCCCGTTTGTGCGTTCTACGGTTTTTCCCCGCAGGCGTTTTCAGGTTTCGCCGCGTCCGGTCCCAAGCTGCTAAACTA
>CAKUKJ010000543.1 GCA_934662525.1 uncultured Coriobacteriales bacterium
AAACAAGTCATCTACCGCGTCTGCGACAATCTCTTTCGTTTCTGGTTCAAGTTCGTGCCTCGTTATGCCGGCACCATCGAAGCGGGAATGGGAACTGCAGTCGCAAAGCGCATCATGAAAGAGGAGTTTCCCACCTATGTCGGCCCAGCGTTCGAGAGCGTCTGCCGTCAATGGCTCATGAAGGAGGCAGCTCAGGGCAACCTCGGCTTACTTCCCAAGGGAATCGGCTCATGGTGGGGTACCGACCCGCGCACCAAGCACGAAGAGGAAATCGACATCGTGCTTGAAGGGGCAGACGGTGAACTCGTATGCGGGGAATGCAAGTGGAAAAACACCCCCATCGACGTCGATGTTCTCAACCGGTTAGTCGAACGGAGCAGTCTGCTTCCCCGTTCAAGCAAAGCGTTCTTTCTGTTTTCTAAAGCAGGGTTCACCGAAGCGTGCAAGACCAAAGCAGGTGCGCGAGGAGATGTCACGCTCATAACGCCGGAAATGATGTTCACGCACTAGGCCGCAACTCATCCCAGCTTGCAGCGGGCTTTGAGACCAAAGGTGCGTTTGCAGGAGGTGCATTGCCAGCGCTGGGCGCCGAGGCGATCGCGACCCTTGCGCACGACGAACGCGCATCCGCAGTGCGGGCAGGAAGGGCAGGAGGAGCCGTCGGCCGCGAAGGGGTTGCCGCCTGAGAGCAGCAGGTCAAGCGCGTCTCGCACCTCAACGGCCTCCTCGCGCGTGAGGCCTTTCAAGAACTGCCAGTACACGTCGCGCATGGACGGCCCCCTCTCTCGGCGGAAACATGAGGCGCCCCGGACGTATCGGGGCGCCTCAATCTACATGCTCGCTGCCGCTAGTCGTTGCGACGGCGCGGTACAACGATCAAGCAGACCAGGCCGGCGGCCATAGTGGCCAGGCCCAGGTCTACCAGCAGGGCGGGAATCCCCAGGTCGGTGGCGTCGCCCGTCTTGGCAATGGCGGGCTTGGCCGGCTCTTCGGGCTTTGCCGGCTCGGGCGCCGCAGGCTGGGCGGGCTCGGGTGTGGCAGGCTGCTCAGGCTCGGGGGCGGGAGCGGCCGGCTCGACGTTCACCGTTGCCGCAGCCTCGGTGCCCACAGGGTTGCCCTCGGGGTCTGTGCCGGAGGCGGTCGCGACGTTCGTCACCTTGCCGGCAGCGACGTCGGCCTCGGTCACGGTATAGCTCGTGGAGAAGGTGGCCTTCTCGCCGGCGGCCAGGGTCTCGATGGTCCAGCTCTCACCCGTCAGGTCGTCCTTGACGGTGATACCGGTAACGCTCAGGTTGCCGTTGTTGACGACTTCGATTGTATAGCTTACCTGCTCGCCGAGCTTGAACGTCTGTCCGTCGGCCGGGGCAGAGGCGGTCTTGCTCGCAAAGAGGCTCGCGTGCGGGGTCTCGACGGGGTCCTCGGCCGTGCCAGGCTCGACGGGAACGTCGGGCTTGTCGGGATCGGGAGAGGTGCCCGTGGCGCTCGCCACGTTGGAGACATGGCCGGCAAGCACATCGGCCTGCGTCACGGTATAGCTGAAGTGGCGTGTCGCGCTCTCGCCGGGGGCCAGCGTACCCACCTCGGCAGTCTCGCCCTCAGCCAGCACGGCGCCCTCAAGCTCGTCAACCACCTGAACGTTCTCGATGGTGAGGTTGCCGTCGTTCGTGACGGTGACCTCGTAAGTGAGGGTCTCGCCAAGCTTGTAGACCTCACCTTGGGCGGGCTTGCTCGTGGTGGACTTGCTCACCGTGAGGTGGG
>CAKUKJ010000544.1 GCA_934662525.1 uncultured Coriobacteriales bacterium
GGGCCGAGGTGGTCGAGCAGCTCCACCCGCGGTCCGGTGAGCCGGGCCGGCCCGGAGCCGAGTAGGGTGAGCGAGCGGAACGCGGCCGGGTCGGCGAGGACGGCGGCGCGGGCGACCAGGCCGCCGAAGCTGTGCCCGAGCAGGTGCAGCGGGCCGGGGTTCTCGGCGCGCAGGACCCGGGCCACGCCGACGACGTCCGCGGCCAGCTCGGCCATGGTGTAGGCCGGCACCGGCGAGCCGTCAGCCAGCCGGGCGGATCCGGCATCCAGGGCACCGGCCGCGACGGACAGCGTCACCGATCCGGCACCGTCCACAATGGCGTACGCCGTGCCGCCGGCCTGGGTCCAGCGGACCCACGGCGCGTCCGACGGCCCGGCGACGTCGGCGGGCAGTGGCCGCGTGTCGTGGATCGCCGCGCCGTTGACCTGCATCCAGTCGGCGAGCTGCTCCAGCGTCCGCCGCTGCAGATCGGGGATCTCACCGCTCGCCGTGGGACCGACGACAGCTATGACCTGGTATGCGCCGTCAAGCATGCAAGCCTCCGTACTTTGCGACCCAGCCTAGCGGCCCACAGAAACGAGCGAGCCACGCAGATACCATGTACGCGCCTCGTCGACATGCACGTCCACAATCTTGCCCACAAAGTCGTCAATGGAGCTTCCTTGCGGGATGGGGGCGTGGACGGTCTGGTTCTTGGGGCTGCGACCGGAGAGCATGGCGTCATCGCGCTTGGAAGCACCTTCGACAAGCACCGGGACAACCTGATCGAGCTCAGCCTGGTTTGCCTTATAGGCACAGTCCTGAACAACGCTCACAAGACGGTCAAACCGGTCTTGAATGACCTCATGGGGCGTGTCGTCGGGCATCTCGGCCGCAGGGGTACCCTCGCGCTTGGAGTAGATGAACGTGAAGGTCTGAGAATAGCCGACCTGTTCGACAAGCGACATGGTCTGAAGGAAGTCCTCTTCCGTCTCTCCCGGGAAACCGACGATGAGGTCGGTGGAGAGGGCGATGCCGGGGATGGCAGACTTAATCTTGTCGACAAGGCGGAGATACCCGTCGCGGTCATAGGTGCGGTTCATAAGCTTGAGGATGCGAGATGAGCCAGACTGTGCCGGAAGATGCAAGGCCGGCATGATGGACGGGACTTCGGCCATGGCAGCTATCGTCTCATCCGAGAGGTCCTTGGGATGGCTTGTCGCAAAGCGCACACGGGCGATTCCGCTTGAACCGACCTCACGGAGAAGTTCGGCGAACCGAGGCGAACCGTACAGGTCTCGCCCATAAGAGTTCACGTTCTGGCCAAGCAGGGTGATTTCACGCACGCCATCGCCGACGAGGCGGTTGACCTCTTCGAGGACGTCCTCGAAGACGCGGCTGCGCTCGCGCCCGCGCACGTAGGGCACAATGCAATAGGTGCAGAAGTTGTTGCAACCATAGGTGATAGGCACCCAGGCATGAAACGCCTCGTCGCGTTTGGAAGGCAGGTCGCTTGCACAAATGCCGTCCTCGTCCTTCTCGGCGATGGCGATGCAATGGCATTCGCCTGAAAGAGCTTGCTTGAGCAGATCGGGAAGGCGGTGAATGGTATGGGTGCCGAAGACAATGTCGACGTTGCCGAGGATGTCGAACAGCTTCTCGCCGTCGCGCTGCCCGATGCAGCCGCCTACGGCAACCACGCGACGTTCGACGCCCTCGCGGGGAGGAACGTTGCGCATGGACTGCACTTGGCCGA
>CAKUKJ010000545.1 GCA_934662525.1 uncultured Coriobacteriales bacterium
CCTTGATTGCATGCAAAAAACGGGCACATGACGGCAAGGAGAACAGGGGATGACGATTGGGTTGCCGGCCAGGGGGGCATTCCACCCAGGATCAAGAAGGCGGCAAGGCCGGGTGCCGGTCTCGCCGCCTTGGGGGTTCAGCTTGCCTTTTACGCCACGGGGTCTGCGGCGGCGGCCTGCTGGCCGGCGATGCGGCCGTTTACCAGGCAGTCTGCCGTGGCGCAGGAGCCCAGGCGGCAGGCGCCGTGCACGCCGCCCGTGACCTCGCCGGCCGCATAGAGGCCGGGGATGGGGTTCAGTCGCACGTCGAGCACGCGGGTGTCGACGTCGGTCTTCACGCCGCCCATGGTGTGGTGCACCTTGGGCCACAGGCGCGTGGCGTAGAACGGCGGAGTGTCGATGGCGACGGCGTCATCAGGGATGGTCTTGCCGAACTGCTCGTCATCCTTGGCCGTGACGTAGGCGTTGTAGTCCTCCATCTGCTTGAGGAAGGCCTCGGTGGGCATGTTGAATTTCTCGGCAATCTCCTCAAGCGTGTCGAACTTCCAAGAGACCCCGGCCTCAAGGCACTGCTCGAGGTTGGGGCGGCTCCAGTCGGGCACGTTGGCGTCGCTCGTCACCTGGATGAGGGGCTCGCCCACCTCGAAGATGACGTCGCAATAGCGCTTGCGGTCGGTCAGCTCGTTGACGCAGCGCTCGCCGGTGAGCGGGTTGATGCTGGGGGCATAGCCGGCCACGGAGTCGATCCAGGTCGGGCCGACGCCATATCCCTCCTCGTCGGGGCTGCACCACGGGCCGCACTGGATCCAGTCGAGGTGCACGGGCAAGGCTCCGCACTCGATGGCCGTGCACAGGCTCTCGGCCGTGGCGCCGGCGGCGTTGGTGCAGTCGACGCTTTCGTCGAGGCGCGGGTCGTGCTGCTTGCGCCAGTTCACGTCGCGGCCAAAACCGCCCGAGGCGAGCACGACGCCGCGCGTCGCCTTCACATAGAGGGGCTCGCCGCTCGTGGGGTCGTTGTCCTTGGCGCCCACGCGCAGCTCGGCGCCCACCACGCGGCCCGTCTCGGCCTTCACGAGGTTGGCGAGCATGGTCTCGGTCTGAACCTCGACGCCCATCTCGGAGAGCTTCTCCTGCAAGGGCAGCACGATGGCCGCACCGTGGGCGCTCGTAAGGTGCAGGGTGCGCAGCTTTGAGTGGCCGCCGTACGGGATAAGCTTGGCCTCCCCCGTCTTCTCATCCATCTGCCAGTCGCAGCCCAGCTCGTCGCGCGTCCACTCCCACGTCTCGTTGGACTTCTCGGCGATGATGCGGCACTTCTCCACATCGTTCAGGAACAGGCCCGCCACCTGCATGTCGTGCACATAGGTGTCAACGGAGTCGTCGACGCCGGCGGCCTTTTGGGCGGCGGAGCCGCACACGGCGAAGTCGCCGTCGGCCACGAGCGAGTTGCCGCCCACGATGGCAAGCTTCTCGACGACCTTCACGGCGGCGCCGACCTTGGTCGCCTCATAGGCGGTGGCAAGTCCCGAATACCCCGAGCCGATACCAGCACCTCGCACTCCTCGTCGAACGCGACCTCGTCGGCGGCGAGGGCCGGCTTGGGCTCGTAGGCAGCCAAGGCGGCGGCAAATCCCGCAACGCCCAGGGCGGCGCCCTTCACAAGCGACCTGCGTGCGATGTTCTCCATGATGTTCCCCTTTCAATCAAAACCACCCCTCAAAGGGGTGGTT
>CAKUKJ010000546.1 GCA_934662525.1 uncultured Coriobacteriales bacterium
GACCCAGCACGTCTGGTACATCGTCTCGGCCAGCTACACCGACAAGACCACGGGCCTCGAGCTGACCGGCTCGGGCCAGGTCGAGCTCGAGTGGAAGACGCTGCAGGGCGAGCAGGCCGACGTCAACAGCGGCTTCACGCTCAACCTCGCCGCGAGCGGCGCAGGCGGCAACGGCCGCATGGGCTACACCGACGTGGGCGACTACCTGCGCTTCGACAAGATCAACCTCGTCGGCATCAACAGCGTCACGTTCCGCACCAGCGGCACGAGCGCCGGCCGCATCGAGCTGCACGCGGACTCCCCGACCGGCCCGCTGGTCGCGACGGTCCCCGTCACGGCCTCGGGCGACTGGGAGGTCTACAAGACGCAGGAGCCGGCCGCCGTCACCGATCCGGGCGGCACGCGTGACCTGTACATCGTCGCGGCCACGACCGGCTTCGACATCGACGAGCTCACGTTCAACGGTCCGGGCGCCAACGGCAACGCGGCCCCGAACCTGACCGCGAACGCCACGCCGCTCACCGGCGCCGCGCCGCTGAAGGTCGACTTCACGGCCAACGCCGTCGACCCCGAGGGCGCGGCCGTCTCCTACGCGTGGAACTTCGGCGTGGCGGGCGCCACGGCGACCACCCATATCGACACCTCGAACCCGGGCCTGTTTATCTATCTGCTGACGTTCTTCCTGCCCATCATCATCTTCATCGCCTTCGGTTGGTGGATGAACAAGAAGCTGCGCAAGGCCATGGGCGACGACAACCCCACGATGAGCTTCGGCGGGTTCGGCCAGGGCCTGGGCGCCTCCAATTCCAAGATCGTCGCCGAGAAGGAGACGGGCGTCACGTTTGAGGACGTCGCCGGCCAGGACGAGGCGAAGGAGGCCCTTACCGAGATCGTCGACTTCCTCGACCGTCCCGAGCGCTATGAGGAGATCGGCGCGAAGTTGCCCCGCGGTGCCCTTCTCGTCGGCCCTCCCGGCACCGGCAAGACCTTGCTCGCCAAAGCGGTCGCGGGCGAGGCGAAGGTGCCGTTCTTCTCCATTTCGGGCTCAGAGTTCGTCGAGATGTTCGTGGGCAGGGGAGCGGCGCGCGTGCGCGACCTATTCAAGCAGGCCAAGGAGAAGGCCCCCTGCATCGTCTTTATCGACGAGATCGACACCATCGGCAAGCGTCGCGACACTGCCGGCTTTTCCTCGAACGATGAGCGCGAGCAGACCCTGAACCAGCTTCTCACTGAGATGGACGGCTTTGACAACCACAAGGGAATCGTCGTGCTGGGCGCCACAAACCGCCCCGAGACGCTCGACCCCGCCCTTCTGCGACCCGGCCGTTTCGACCGCCGCGTGCATGTCGAGCTGCCCGACCTTGCAGGCCGCACTGCCATCCTCAAGCTCCATGCCAAGAACGTCAAGATGGCGGGTTCCATCGACTTTGGAGCCATCGCCAAGGCGACCTCGGGCGCCTCGGGCGCCGATTTGGCGAACATTGTCAACGAGGCGGCGCTGCGCGCGGTGCGCGAGGGTCGCAAGGGCGTCTTGCAGGAGGATCTCTACGAGTCTGTCGAGACCGTCATTGCCGGCCAGCAGCGCAAGAGCCAGGTTCTCTCCGACAAGGAGAAGAAGATCGTCGCCTATCACGAGATCGGGCATGCCCTCGTTGCCGCCAGGCAGACGGCGTCGGCCCCGGTCACCAAAATCACGATCATCCCCCGCACGTCGGGCGCCTTGGGAT
>CAKUKJ010000547.1 GCA_934662525.1 uncultured Coriobacteriales bacterium
AGATTGTTCGAAAAAGTCGCCCTCGACGTCGCTAAGCGGCTCGGAAGGAGAATCGACCGAAACCGGCGCGGGGAAACCTGGGATGGGTTGCACGCGGATGCCCGGGAAATCCTCATCAACGCACCGGCAAACTGGTGGCGTCAAACGGCGTGCCCAGGCCAAGTTGGATGAAAACGCCGATTTGCGTGCAGAAAATCGCCAGCCGCTCACAGCAGAAAAGACAACATGCAATCTACCTGGTATTTTAAGGTCGTCATCTCAGGGCGTTCAGAAGACCTGCAGGCAAAACGGCATTCTCATCCAAAGCAACCCGACTCGAACTCCCGGGTTGACAAAAAGGGCGCCGGCGCCGCGTCGCGCGAGTGCCGGCACCCGAAAATCCATGCGGAGACGGAACTACGCCTCGGTCTTGCCGTCCTCGGCGATGATGCCGCCGGCGGCCATGTAGCCGCCCACGAAGGCTAGGCCCACGTCGGCGAACATGCCGGTCAGGGGCTTGCCTGCTGCGTTGCCCTCGCCCGCCGAGCCGCCGGCGGTGTGCCAGGCGGCGTACAGGCCCGGGATGACCTTGCCCTCGGTGCTCACAACCTGCATAGTGGGCGTCACGTGCAGGCCGCACTTGGAGCCGAACACGTGGCCGCCGATGGCCGCGCCGTAGTAGGGCGGCTCATCGAGGGCGAGCAGCCACTCGGCGGGGTACTTGTAGCTGGCGGCGTAGTCCTCGCCCGCCTCGCAGGCGGCGTTCCACTTCTCCACCGCACCTGTCAGCACGCCGGCGTTGAGGCCCAGCGCCTCCTCGAGCTCCTCGATGGTGTCGCACTGCTTGATGGCGCCGGCGTCGATCATCTGCTGGAATCCGGTGTGCCAGTCGCGCAGGTCGGCTGGGACGCGGTCGATATAGGGGTCGTCCTCGGCGACGATAGTGGCCTTGCGGCAGATGATCTGGCCGAAGTAGTTGTCGAGCATGAGCTGCTCGTACTTGGAGTCGAAGATGCAGTACGTCTTGCCGTCGGGCTGGGCCATCTCGATGGCGGCCGTGTCGCACAGCCCTGCCGAGCTGGGAGAATCGTCGGTGGTGTAGGGATAGCTGCGCCCGGCGGTGGAGATGTAGGGCACGCGCTCGCCCAGCTTGTTGATGCGCAGCCACGGCTGGCGCACCACCTGGTTGCCGTCCTTGTTGATATGGCACTCCATGCGCGTGTCGAACTCGTCATAGTCGCACCACCACACGCCGCCGTCAAACGCGCCCGTGGAGTCGAAGCCGGAGATGTCGGCGCCCACGCCCAGGCCCATGCGGATGCACTCGCCCGTGCCGTTAGGCGGAGTAGCGATGTTGGCGATGCCCTTGAGGCAGGTGGCGGAGTACTTGGCCATCATGGCGCGGTTGACCTCCATGCCGCCGGCGCACAGGATGACGCCGCGCGTGGCGTGGATGAACTTCTCGCCGTCGTCCTGGGCGACCTTCACGCCCACGACCCCCTCGCCGTCGTACACGAGCGTCTCCACGTTGCAGGAGGTGCGTACCTCGGCGCCGTCGTCTTGGGCCTTCTTCACGAGGATCTGCAGCGGGATGTAGTTGACGTTGATGCCGTTCGTCTCGGTCTTCATGCCGTCCCACTGGAGCAGCCCCGTGCCGCCGGGCGTGGGGTTGCTGGCCACCCACTGGGCTCCGGCCTTGTCAATCATCCAGTCGATGCACTTGGGGCCTTCGA
>CAKUKJ010000548.1 GCA_934662525.1 uncultured Coriobacteriales bacterium
GGGTTCAGGTTCCCAGACTCAGCCGCACATGTTCGGATGAGTTAGAGAACTGTTCGGATGAACTTGCAAATCAAGGTTATCGAGGTTCCGGCACCTTGAGGTCGTTCCATAACGCCCGGATAAGCTATGCTAGGCGCTATGGTTGGCGGTCAAGGGGGAGAGACACGTATGCGTTGTCCAAAATGCGGTTTTGAGGATTCCAAGGTCATCGACTCTCGGTCGTATGAGTCTGGTTTTGCAATCCGTCGCCGACGTGAATGCTTGAACCCCGAATGCGGCGAGAGGTTTACGACTTACGAGCGGTGTGAGGAGACGCCTATCCAGGTTGCCAAACGTGATGGGACGCTCGAGCCGTTCGACCGCGCCAAACTGCGCGCCAGTCTTACCAAGGCCACCATCAAACGCTCAATTCCCAATGAGGTTTTGGACAACCTTGTGAGCGACATTGTGAGCGAGTTGCGCAACTCCATGACGACGGCCGTCACGTCAAACGATTTGGGCAATATGGTTCTAAAACGCCTGCTTGATTTGGACACCGTCGCCTACGTGCGTTTCGCGTCTGTGTACAAGGACTTCCAAGACATTGAGAGCTTTTATAACGAGCTTACTCAAATCCAGAACATGAAGGATTCCGAATAGTCGCACGAACGCTGGGCAACGCCTCTCTCTGGTAATCCTATATGACCCATAATATGTCTTATGTAAAGTAATAACATGGATAGAGAAAGCCCACTCGGATGCCCGTGAACCATGGAGAGCATCCGAGGGGGCTTTCTCGTCAGAGGCGAGTTGATGTAAGACTGCTGATGTTGTCAGCTATTTCTCCTGAGCCAAGGCGAACGCCTTGAGGTTCGCATCGAGCGTTTTGGGCGGCACGCGCTTCTCGATGGCTTCATGCCAAGCGGTTTCAGCAATAGGCAGATAGGCGGCAGCGCATCCCAGAAGTGCCACGTTTGAGCATTTGCGGTTGCCAGCCTGCTCGGCGAGCTCCTCAGCGTCAAAGAGCGTTACGGCATCCTCGCCATAGGATTTGAGCGCCCCTTCGATATCTTCCGGCATTTTGGCGGCGCCGCTCAAGACCGGCATGGGGATGATTTGCGTGTCGTTCACGATGACATGCCCGCCGGGCTTCAAGAACTCCAGGTTGCGCAAGGCTTCCATCGTCTCAAATGAAATAAGAAGGTCAGCGCAACCAGGGTCGCACACCATCGTGGCAACGTCTTTGCCGAAGCGCACGGTCGTGGAAACGGAGCCTCCGCGCTGTGCCATGCCGTGAATCTCGGAGACCTTCACGTCATAGCCCGACAGCATCGCGGCGCCTGCAAGCAGATGCGCTGCCGTGATGGCGCCCTGACCGCCCACGCCGCAGAGAACGACGGTGATGGGCTTGGCGGGAAACTCCGGATAAAGGCTTGTGTCAATCGTCATGTTTTACTCCTCGGTCGAGATTGCACCGAAGGCGCAATACTGTTCGCACTGACCGCAGCCGTTGCACTGATTGGCGTCGATCACCGCGCGGCCCTGCAAGTCTCGGCTGATGGCGGGACATCCAATGCGGACACATGCCCCGCATCCGCGACAAGCCTGCTCATCGACGGCGCGCCTTGTGCCGCGCACCTTGTACTCCACAACGCAGGGCGACTGGCAGATGACGACCGAGAACTTGTCGGTATGCGAGGCGGCGAGCTTGAGGGCGGCTCTGACTTCTTTC
>CAKUKJ010000549.1 GCA_934662525.1 uncultured Coriobacteriales bacterium
CCACCAACGTCTTCGCCGACCTGGCCGGCAACCGCTCCACCTCCACCATCGCCGTGGTCATCTTCTCGGCCATCGTGGGACTGGCCTACCTCAAGCTCTGCAAGCGCGACAGCAAGCAGGCCCAGCTCTTTCACGACATCATCGACAGCCTCTACGGCATCGTGATGTGCATCGTCAAGATGGTCGTGGGCCTCACTCCCTACGGTGTGCTCGCCCTCATCACAAAGGTTCTGGCCACGAGCGACTTCCAGGCAATTCTCGACCTGGGCAAGTTCATCATCTTCTCCTATGTGGCCATCATCGCAATGTTCATCGTGCACCTGCTCATCATCTCGGCCCAGGGCCTGAGCCCCGTCACCTACCTCAAGAAGGCGTTCCCCGTGCTCTCGTTCGCCTTCGTCTCCCGCACGAGCGCAGGCGCGCTGCCCATGAACATCGAGACGCAGTCCAAGGCCCTCGGCGTCGACGAGGCCACAGCCAACTTCGCCGCAAGCTTCGGCATGTCCATCGGCCAGAACGGCTGCGCGGGCATCTACCCCGCCATGATGGCGACGCTCATCGCGCCGACCGTGGGCATCAACGTGTTCGACCCCACCTGGGTCATCGGCCTCATCGCCATCATCGTCATCAGCTCGTTCGGCGTTGCCGGCGTGGGCGGCGGCGCGACGTTCGCCAGCCTCATCGTGCTGGGCACCATGGGACTGCCGATTGAGATCGTCGGCCTCATGGCAAGCGTCGAGCCCCTCATCGACATGGGCCGCACGGCGCTCAACGTGAGCGACGCCATGACTGCAGGCGTGACCTCGTCCAACGTCCTGGGCGGCCTTGACCGCGACGTCTACAACGACCCCGAGGCCCGCATCGTGTCTTCAGAGGCCACGGAGGCATAGGACGCGTAGAGGCATCAATAAAATCACGGTGCTCCATCAAGGCGCAGGCATCTCAAAGAGCCTGCGCCTTTTTGATACCCAGACATCTCAGGGGGAGCCAAAAGGGTAGTATCCCAAAGGTAGGGCACATCGATTTCGCCCGCAAAAGACATGAGCAGCGACGCATCGAAGGGATTTGATATCTATGTGTGCAGAGATGGCACACGCGCAGGAACGCAAGGCAGTCGAGCAGAAAGCCGCAAAACCGTTCCCCTATACCATACGCGACCTCACTGTGGAAGACCTTGACCAGTACAACGCACTGCTGCGCTACGCCTTCCAGGTGACCGAGCAGGAGCTCATGACCGACGGCTGGAGCAACGACTCCATCAAGCAGTCGAAGTTCCCCGTCATCAAGCGCGCCGACATCCTGGGGTGCTACGACGGCGACAGCCTGATATCTCAGTTCGCCGTCTATCCCCTGAAGATGAACATCTACCAGGCAATCTACCAGGTCGGCTTCATAACGAGCGTCTCAACGTACCCCGAATACACCGGGCAGGGCATCATGGGCAGGCTCATGTACCAGAGCCTCATGCGCATGAGGGAGAAGCATCAGACGCTTGCCATCCTCTTCCCCTACTCCATCCCGCTGTACCGCCACCGCGGGTGGGAGATCATCTCGAACAAGATCTCGTACAAGGTGCGCGACAACCAGGTGCCTCGCCGCATGAGCGCCCCAGGGTATGTGCGCCGCGTGCCCGACGACAGCCCCGACTTCATGAACCTGCATGCCGCCTTTGCCCAGCAGACGCACGGATGCCTGTTC
>CAKUKJ010000550.1 GCA_934662525.1 uncultured Coriobacteriales bacterium
CGTGGGCACGCTGGAGCCGTCGCCGCCCGACTCGGAGGGCGTGAGGTTCGGGTCGAGGAAGACGCTGTCGGGGTTGGCCGAGACGTGCCAGTCGAAGGCCTCGCCGGAGTTCTCGATCCAGTAGCGCCAGATGCGGGGGTCGGGACGCCAGCCATTGGCCTGGAGCATGGCGTTCATCATGCCGTTCTTCTCCTCCGGCGTGAACTCGACGCCGGCGCTCACGGAGTAGCTGGAGTTGATGTTGCCGAACTGGGCGGCGCGGCAGTTGTAGCTCTCGCACTGCTCGACGCAGATAACCTTGGCGCCCGCCTCGACGGCGGCACGCGCCGCGCACAGGCCGGCGACGCCCAGGCCAACGACGAGCACGTCGCAGTCAAGCTCCTCGTCGGCTGCCTCGGGGGCGGCGGGGGCCACGAGCCAGCCGGGGATCCACTGGCCGTTCTCGTCCCAGTAACCGGGGTTGCCCGTCTCGTTGCAGGCAAGATGGGTGTTGCCCTGCTCGCTCTCGGCGGTGGTCACGTCGACGGCGTCATCGGCGAAAGCCGTGGCGGTAAGGGCCGTGGCGGCGACGGCAGCGGCGCCGACACCCATGAACGAACGGCGGGTCATCTCAGAGCTCATAGTGCGTCCTCCAATGTCAAACGCGGGCGGCCCCGTGTGGGCCGCGACGAAGCGAACTCTAGGCAAACGCTTGGCGCAAATGTTGACCCGAAATGTATGAAAGAAAGAATGTGGGCATTGAGCTGGTATGATACGTGTCAATGATCGACCGCACGCCTTTTTCGGGTGATGCGGAAAAGAGGCGGCGCACTGCAAGAGAGCCCATGAGCCCACGTTGGAAAACAGATGGAATCGCCCAAAGTATGCGAAACGGAAGGCGGGGGCGGTTCAACCAAAAGGCACAATACATAATCGGATAAAGGGAGAGGCGAGGTTTCAAACGCGTCACTGGATGCATGGGCGGGGTATCCCGTTTGCGTGGAGCCAAGAGGCACCCGGGGCCGGCAGACTCCGCCCGAGCATCCGACACGCTCTTCACGCCAGGCAGTGAGAATCAGGGGGCACGTGCGCATGGACAACGGCAGGCTGGCACCTCGCCATCTCGGCTACGGCCTGTACTGGATGTGGACGCTGCTGTGCTTTCAGAGCACCGTGGCGTTCGTCCCCTTCGGAGGCGGGCTTGAGACCGTGCTCAGCTCGCACAGCGAGTTCTTCGCATTCTCCTTGGTAGCCACCGTGCTCGCGCATCCCCTATGGGCCCTCTACCTTGCGCTGCGACCCCAAGCTTGCAACCGCTCGCCCTGGGCAAGCGCCGCGATCACGGCCGCGTCCCTCGTCGCGCTGCTGTTCGTTCCCGAAGGCATGCCCTCGGCACTGGCGGCCATCGGGGCGGTGAGCGGCGTCTTCAGCGCCATGCTCGACGTGCGTTGGCTGCAGGCGCTGGGCAACCTCGAGGCCGGCAAGTCGGGCAGGGCGGTATGCGCCTCCATCTGCCTCGCCCTTGTCGGCTACCAGCTTCTGGCCTTTCTGGGGCGCTTCGCCGAATTTGCCTGCGTGGCGCTCATCGCCGCGCTCCCCCTTGCAAGCGCGGCCGCGCTCGAATGCTGCTGCCGACACGGGGAAGGGCAGCTTGGGCGCGAGCAGGTGCGACGGGCCGCGCACGACGCGCGCCAGATCGCAGGCTCCCTCCTCTGGCC
>CAKUKJ010000551.1 GCA_934662525.1 uncultured Coriobacteriales bacterium
GCCGACCAGGCCGTGCTGGCCACCCGCCAGTCGCTCCTGCAGCTCAAGCGCCCATCGACGCGAATGCTGCGGCTCGGCGACAACGACCTGCGCGGGCCGTTCGTGTTTCCGTTCCCCAAGGACGCCGCCGACCTGGGCCTGGAGATGGGCGACTGGGCGTGGATCGAGACGCCCTTCGGCAAGATCCGCCAGTGCGTGGACATCTCGCCCCAGGTGGCCGAGGGCCGCGTGAACCTGGAGCACTCCTGGTGGTTCCCCGAGCTCGACCAGCCCGGGCACGGCTTTGAGCTGTGCGGCTGCAACTGCCTGGTCGACGCCTGGTCTCAGTGCGAGGCCGAGGGCGCCCCGCAGCTGCGCGGCTACCTGGTCAAGATCTACAAGGCAACGCCGGAGAACTCACCGTTCAACGACCCGGTGCCCTGCGGCAACGACGGCACCGAGATCATCCACACCGCCGACGACCCGCGCCTGAAGGAATGGGCCGAGCTCGACTTTGAGGGAAGGGACTAGCAGATGAGCCACATGACGCTTGTGGTCGACCTCAACCGCTGCATCGGCTGCGTTGGCTGCAACGCCGCCTGCAAGGAGATCAACCACGTGCAGATCGGCAACTATTGGAACCGCGTGCTGCGCGTGGGCCCCACCCCCAAGTACGACGGCGCCAAGTTCCCCGACATCGAGTGGTACTACCTGCCCATGCAGTGCCAGCACTGCGACAACCCGCCCTGCGTGGCGGTGTGCCCCACCGGCGCCTCCTATGTCGCCGACGACGGCACGGTGCAGATCGACGCCGAGAGCTGCATCGGCTGCAAGAGCTGCCTGCCGGCATGCCCCTATGAGGCGCGCCACTACAACGAGGACACCCTTGTGGTGGAGAAGTGCAACCTCTGCAAGGACGTGACCGACCAGGGCGGCATCCCCCAGTGCGTCAGCCAGTGCGTGGGCCTGGCCAAGTGGTACGGCGACATCGACGAGGACCCCTCGATGGCGAGCTTCAGGGGCGGCTACGAGAAGACCCTGGGCGAGGTCGTGGCGCCCTTCACGGAGGACGACGTCTACACCGTGCCCGACGAGGGCAACGGCCCCTCCATCCGCTACATCCTGCGCAACAAGGTGTGGGTCACCGAGGGAGTGGACTTCACGGTGCAGCAGGGCGGCCACGGCATGGCGATGCCCAACTTCTAAGCGCCGATTGCGCGCTTGGCGGCGGTGTATGGCCTGCCGCCTGTCGTAACCCCGTGCCGGGGGGTGTGGGGCCGCGTGCCTCGTGCTCCCCGGCACTTACAAGAAACGGTCGGACGTATGATCCAAGACATTCTCAGCGCCTTGCTGAGCGTCGCTGTGGCCCTGCTGGTTGCACTGCCGCTGGGCAAGACGCTCAAGAAGTGCCCCATGGTCTTTTATGCCGCCTCGGTTCTTTTGGTCGCCACCTACCTGGGCTATCGGTACTCGGGGGTCGTCGTGCCCCAGGCCCAGGTCTTGGTGGACGTGATGGGCAAGGGATACCTGTCGTGCGCCTTGCTTGCCGTCGTGATGTTCACAGGCGCGCTCGACGAGGGGGGCACCCTGCGTCACAGGCTTCAGCCGGTGCGCGCCGAGCTTTCCATCATGTCGCTGATCACCATCGTGGGCCATGTGGCGGCCTATCTGCCCTCGTACCTGCCGCGCCTTGAGGCGGTCTTCTCTCTGC
>CAKUKJ010000552.1 GCA_934662525.1 uncultured Coriobacteriales bacterium
CGCCATCGACGAAGCCTCCGTAAAGGACATCCCGGGCGTGCAGGTGGTGCGCCAGAACGGCTTCCTGGCGGTCGTCGCCGACAAGGAGTGGGACGCCATCAAGGCGGCCGAGAAGCTGAAGGTGACGTGGTCGGACGCCAAGCCGCCGTTCCCGTCGCAGGCCGAGATCTATGATCACATCCGCAAGGCGAGTGTCGTCAAGCGGCAGGCCGAGGAGGACAAGGGCAACTGCACGGCCACCGGTGACACGCTGACCGTCACGCGCACCGGCAGCGGGATCGTCGGCTGCACGCTGAAGACCCCGCTGGACGCCCGCGACTTCACCGCCTCGCGCACGAGGACGGACACATCGCAGGCCCGCACGCGGAAATCCTTCTCCACGCAGGTGGAGCGCGCAAAGAACAGGGCCTGCTCCACCAGGGCGTCCACGCGGTCGAGCTCGGCCGCAAGGCCGACGGGCGCCTCCTCCTCGGCATTGCCCAGCATCAGCCGTGCGGCCACAAGCGGCGTCTTCACCTCGTGCACCCATGTCTCCACATACTCGCGGTGCTCCCGCTCACGCCGGTGCGACTCCCCTATCTCGCGCGCAGCCTGGGCCCGCACCGCGCAGAGCGCCTCGTAGGCGATGCGGGCCTCCGCCCCGTCAGGCGCGCGCATCTCAGTCGCCAGCGCCAGCGCGCGGGCGGGCTCCGCCGTCACGCGCATGAACTCCCGGCACCATGCCCGGGCACGAAAGTAGTTGACAAGCCCCATCGCGCACACCGCGCATGCGGCCATGGCCGCAAGCAACCCCGCAAGCTGGCCCTGCATGCCCGTCAGGCGCAGCAGCGGCCACACGAGGGCGACCGTCGCGACGCCCATCAGCGACGTGGCCGCATGTCCGCGCACGTAAGCGGGCAGGCTCAGACCCTCGTCAGCCAACCCCTTGGCACCCGCATCGGACGGGCCGCCTGGAACGCTCTCGTCGCCCCTGCTCATCTCGCGAACCCCGCCGAGTAGCCCAAGCCCCTGTGCGTGCGCAGAAAGCCCTCCACGCCGATACCTGCGAGCGTCTTGCGCAAGCGGTTCATGTTCACCGTGAGCGTGTTGTCGTCGATGAAGGCGTCTGAGTTCCAGAGCTCGACCATGATGTCCTCGCGCGACACGACCTTGCCGGC
Organism: uncultured Coriobacteriales bacterium; assembly: GCA_934662525.1. GTDB lineage: Bacteria > Actinomycetota > Coriobacteriia > Coriobacteriales > UMGS124 > UMGS124. The sequence goes on from CAKUKJ010000552.1 coordinate 1,158, forward strand.
ACGGCGCATAAGCAGGGAAAGTATCCGCGTCTCGTTCTTCGTGAGCTCGACGTCCTTGCCGCCGAAACTTGCCGTGCACCGCGCGAGGTCCACAGAGAGCCCGTCGCATGCCAGGATGCTCGACGTCGAGGCGTTCGGGCCCTTCGTCCGTCGAAGACACGCCTCGACATGGGCCAGCAGCACCGAGGGGTTGTAGGGCTTGGCCACGAAGTCGTCGGCCCCGAGCGACATGGACATGACCTCGTCGAGGTCGGTAGCACGGCTCGTCACGACAATGATGGGCACCCGCGAGGCGCGACGCAGCTCGCGGCACACGATCTGCCCGTCGGTTGCAGGCAGCCCCAAGTCGAGCAGCACAAGGTCGGGGGAAGCCGCAAGCACGTCGTCGACCAGGCTGTCAAACCTCTCGGCGCACGCCACCTCATATCCCGATCGTCGCAGCAGCAGCGCAAGCTGCCCTCGCACCGACTCGTCGTCCTCTATCACATAGACGCGCATACAAAACCACCCGCCATCCC
>CAKUKJ010000553.1 GCA_934662525.1 uncultured Coriobacteriales bacterium
GCTCTACGGCGACTGGGACAGTTTTTCGGGGCAGGTGTTCACCGAGTGGCGGAACGACCCCAAGCACTACGACGACCAGCGGTGGACTCATGTGATCCACCCGTTCCGCATCCCGGCCCACTGGCGCATCTGGCGCGGGTACGACTTCGGCTACTCGAAGCCGTTCTCGGTGGGCTGGTATGCGGCCGACGAGGAAGGGCGGCTGTACCGCATCCGGGAACTGTACGGCTGCAAGGGGCCGAACGTGGGCGCGATGGCGAACCCGGTGGAACAGGCGCGGATGATCCGCGAGGTGGAAGAGAACGACCCCCAGCTGCGGGGCCGCGTCATCACCGGCGTGGCCGATCCGGCCATCTTCAACGAGAGTCAGGGCGAGAGCATCGCGATGATGCAGGAGAAAAGCCCGAACTTCCTTCACTGGATGCCCGGAGATCACACCCGGCTGGCCGGAAAGATGCAGTTCCACTATCGGCTGGCGTTCGATGCCGACGGACGGCCCATGTTTCAGGTGTTCGACACCTGCAAGCATTTCATCCGGACCATCCCGAACCTCGTTTACGACGAGAGCAACGTGGAGGACATCGACACGACGCAGGAAGATCACATTTACGACGAGTGCCGCTATGTGCTGATGGAAAATCCCATCAGCCCGCGCAAGCACACCGTGGAACCCCCGCTGCGGGACGACCCGCTGGACATGGACCCCCGGCGGGCAAAATTTTACCGGATTTAACCTCTCAGTCTGCTGCGCAGACAGCTCCCCTAGCAGGGGAGCCATTGGCAGGTCGGTTTTGGGCGTGCTGGACGAAGAAGGTTTTCTGAAACCGGGAACGGTTGGGCTTCGCTGCGAAGGCTAACAGCTGCTGACAATGAGGACAAGGCCCGCCGCTGAACGACAGATCGGGCCTGAGCAAATAGTAGAAACGATTCCGGCACGCCAGTGGCTCGCCCTTTGGGAGAGCTGGCGCAAAGCGCCTGAGAGGGCGGCAGCGGAAGAAGGAGGTACAGGTGGAAGATACGCTGGACAACATCACCGAAGAATCCATCGGCGAGGAAGAGGTGGCGAAGGCTGCTCAAATCTTGCAGCGGTACAAGAGCGGCAAGGCGGCGCTGGATACCCGGATCGTGAACAACGAGCTGTGGTTCCGGATGCAGCACTGGAAGAACTACAAGAACAAGATGATGGACGGCAAGCCCACGCCGTCGAGCGGGTGGCTGTTCAACTCCATCGCGAACAAGCACGCCGACGCCATGGACAACTACCCGGAACCGAACGTCCTGCCCCGGGCCGCAGACGACGAGGATACGGCCAAGGTGCTGTCGAAGGTGCTGCCCGTGGTGCTGGAACAAGCCGACTATGAACAGGCGTACAGCGACACATGGTGGCGCAAGCTCAAGCAGGGCACGGGCGTGAAGGGCATCTTCTGGGACCCGGCAAAGCGCAGCGGACTGGGCGACATCGCGATCAAAAGCGTGGACATCCTGATGCTGTACTGGGAACCGGGCGTGATGGACATTCAGGAATCGCCGAACCTGTTCCACCTGAGCATGGAGGACAACGAACAGCTGACCGCCAAATGGCCCCAGCTGGAAGGGCACACAGGCTCGGCGCTGGAAGTGGCAAAGTACATCCACGATGAGAACATCGACACCAGCGAGAAGAGCGTGGT
>CAKUKJ010000554.1 GCA_934662525.1 uncultured Coriobacteriales bacterium
TTCTTGGCGTGGTCGATCGCGGTGGTGTCGAGCGTCACTGCGATGTGCACGACGCCCAGGCCCGCGTCTGCCTCCTGCTCGCTGTGGGTGTAGGGAAGCGCCTGCGCGGGCAGCGCGATTGCCGCCGAGCACAGAAGCCCCATGCATGCCGCTGCGATTCCAACCCTTTTCATACGCATATCAATCATGTTTGCTCCTCCTTTCCATATGCTCATCTGCGGGCGACCTTGGTGAGAACAATACGCCCGGCCAACTGCGCCCTTTTCGCGCAAAAAGGTGGATTTGCGGCGTTTATCTGCGCCTTTTTGGGTCTGGGGAAGATACCACAAAAAGGATGAGGGGCCCGCATCGCGCGCTCGTATGCTTGGCTCAACCCAACGCGACAGCAAAAGAGACAAGGGAGGTTCCCATGGATGCACCCGTGCGCGGCGACGCGCTCAATCTGGCGCAGGCCGACGAGGCACAGCAGGACTACAACCCGCTCGACTATGTGGAGGGCATCGACGAAGACGACTGGGAAGACGACGACAGGCTCATCTTGCCCGACCCCCTCGCCCAGGCCGAGGCGCCCAAGCCTCGCGGTGCGGCGGTGTTTTCTCCGGAGAACGCCGGCAGCGTGGAAAATGCCGTGCGCGAGCTGGTGACCACCAACGCAGGCCGCCGGCGCATCCTGCTTTCCATCATCGACTGGGCGCGCGAGGGCATCGCGGCCTCCGAGCTGTTTGACAAGATCGCGGCGGCCCAGGCCGACAACCTCTCGGTGTATGAGCCGATCAGCTACTGCCGCATGCTTGAGCGCGCGGGGGCCCTTGAGTTTGCCGACGAGGGGGCGCAGGCGGGGGAGGCTGCCGCCGCAGGCGGGACTGCTGCCGAGGCCGGGCAGGTTGACGGCCACCAGCAGGGGACTACTGGGACGGACGCGCTAGGGCAGGCCGATGGCTCCCAGCGGGGAACTGTCGGCGTAGGCGCGCCTGCTCAGGCTGCCGAGGCACAGCCAGCCTCCGACGTCCCTGCCGACGACGACCTCGACGGCCTCGTGTTTATGGACATTGCCGAGGATGTCGAGCCCCGCTGGCGTGCCACCGAAGGGGGTCTTGCCGCTTACGACGAGCTTACGCGCGGTGACGAGTGGCGTGCGAAGGTGCTCGGCGAGGATGCGATATACGCCGAGGTGTACCTGGCCGTGATGCAGCTGCTGCACGAGGGGGGCAAGACGAAGGCCCAGGTGTGCGACGTGGCCGAGGCGTTTGAAGTGACGCACAGCCCGCGCAAGTGGGGGGCCTATTTCATCGACGTGCTGGAGGCGACCGACGCCATCCATTGGTCGAGCCAGCAGTGGGTTCTCACCGATTTGGGCGAGTCGCTGCTCGACGAGCTTGCCGACTATTGCGCCGCGGCTTAAGGCCGACGATTTCAACTGATTACCATGAGAGAGGGAACTGCCATGACAGCAACCGTTGCCCCTGCCCCCGAGAAGGCCGCACTTTCGGACGAACAGCTCACGGAGCTCTTTGAGTCCCGTGCGAGCATGTACGGCCTGCTTGCGGCCATATTCCGCCATGAGCTTGACGCCGACCAGATCAGCGAGGTCAAGCGGATGCGCTTCCCGCGCGGCACGGGCAACGCAACGCTCGACCAAGGATTCCAGGACATGTACGACTACCT
>CAKUKJ010000555.1 GCA_934662525.1 uncultured Coriobacteriales bacterium
TTCTGGAAGATTGCCTGGTAGGGGTAGGTGTTGTCCACCGTCTCGCCCAGGTGGGTCACGTCGATGCGCACGAACTGCTTGTTCACCTGCTTGGTGGTGCCCACAATCTCGAGCCACTCGGCCAGCGGGAACACCAGGTCGGCCGCCTCGATGTGGAACGAGGTGAGCATGGGGTACTGGCCCATGATGAAGTCGATCTCGGGCAGCACGTTGTACCACGAGGTGGCGTTGCCCAGCATCGCGAGCTTGTTGCCCGAGAAGTCGTACCAGCAGCGCGGCTTGAAGGGCTCGCCGGTCTCGATGGCGTCGCGCACCGTGGGGATGTGCGAGTGGTTCCAGAAGAACAGGCCCTTGTGCTCAACCATGCCGAGGCGGTCGAGGTAGGGCTGGAAGGCCTCCTGGAGCTGCTCGTCGGTGAAGTCGGCGAACTTGGCGGCGTTCTCCTCCTCCGAGGCACCCACGGTGGCTCCGAGAGTGACCTCGGTGTCGCCCACCTTCATGGGGCTGTAGGCGCGCGTGGGGCGCACGCCGTCGGAGGAGCCGCCCATGGGGCCGCCGCCGCCCTTCTGCTGGGTGAGCGTGCAGCCGGGCTTGTCCACATGGCCCATGATCATGTCCAGGCCCAGGCAGCCCAGGGGCACCTGCGAGGACGACTCGGTCATGTCGGAGGCGACGCCGTTGCAGATGCCGGCGTACTGGCTCGACAGGTAGAGGTCCACGCCCTCCTTGATCTTGTCGGCCTCGACCCAGGTCACCTCGGCGGCCTTCTCAAACGTCCAGGGGTCGGCCTCGTCCCAGTAGATCTGACCGGCGGTCTGGTAGGCCTTGCCCTCGTACTCGCCCTCCCAGAACACCTCGGGGTCCACGGCGGAGTCCTCGGGCAGGCTGTACTCGAAGGGCTGCACGGAGTTCGTCTTGAGGTCGTAGCACACATAGGCCGGCGTGTTGGTGGGCGTCGTCTGCTCGAAGTCGGGGAACAGGTCCTTGGCAAGCACCGGCAGCTTCGTGTCGGGGTCGATGAGGAAGGGCAGGTTCGTCCAGTACTTCGTGAACTCGTGGTCGTACAGGTCGTTCTGGAAGATGTAGCGGAACCACGACAGGAGCAGCGCCGTGTCGGTGCCGGGGCGTACGGGCAGCCAGACGTCGGCGTGCACGGCGTCGGGCGAGAAGTTCGGGTCGATGACGACGGTCTTGCAGCCAAGCGCGCGCAAGTCGGCCATGCCGCGGCCCGACTGGGAGGTTTGGCTCACGGACGGCTGGGCGCCCCACAGCACCAGGACCTCCATCTTGTGGTCGTCCCAGTTGAAGGGCTCGATGGTGCCGCAGTCGGCGATGGACTGGGAGTTACCGCCGTACATGAACTTGCTCATGGCCTCGCGCGGCAGGTAGCACTGGGCGCAGCCCGGCTCGAACACCGTGGGGGAGCCCAGGGCAGCGGGCATCTGCTGGGTCTGGATGAACGAGTAGGAGCCGCCGCCGCCCACGCTCGCGAAGAAGGCGTAGAGGCCGTACTTGTCAATCTCCTCGGAGATCTTCGTGGCGGCAAGGTCGATGGCGTCGTCCCAGGAGATGACCTCCCAGTCGTTGCCGCCGCGCTCGCCGACGCGCTTGATGGGATGCAGGATGCGGCGGGGGCTGTAGCAGGTCTGAATCTGGTTCATGC
>CAKUKJ010000556.1 GCA_934662525.1 uncultured Coriobacteriales bacterium
GCGCCAGACGTACCTCTCCCCCGGCGACGTGATCCTCCCGAACGACAGCGACCGCCCCCACGACGGCACCGACTGGGTCGACGGCAAACTTGCGCGCGGCCTCAAGCAGGTCAGCCTCTTCGGCAAGCGCTTCGACCCTGTGATGGACCGGGTTCTTATCTTCAGCGGCGTAGTCGCCCTGTTCATCACCGGACGCGTCCCCATGTGGGTTTTCCTCTACCTGATCGCACGCGACCTCTGCCTTTTCGCAGGCGGTGCCGTCCTCATGAAAACACGTGGGCGAATCCCCGACGTCTGCTACATTGGCAAGGCGTGCACGTTCATCCTCATGGCCGGCTTTTCGGTGCTGCTCTTTGACTTGTTCCTTGTTCCTGGGCTGCACCTTATCGAATGTCCCTTCCTTCCTGGCTTCGGCAGCTCGCCGGCAAGCCTCGGCATCTGGCTCGTCTATGTCGGATGCGTTCTTTCCGTCATTGCCGCCGCCGTTTACGTTGCGAGGGGCCTGCGAATCTTGAGGAGCAATCCGCATGAAGACGATGCCAAGCAGAACCTTGACTAACGAACGCACTTGCATACGCCAAGAGCAGGCCTGCTCGCGCCGTAATTTCCTGGGTCTTGCCGCAATGGCAGGACTCTGCACCCTCGTCGGCATCGCACCTCGCTCCGCAAACGCCGACGACGTGCGCTGGTCGGCCTTCGGGGAGGACTACCCGGCTTTGCAGCACTGTCGCGAGGCGGCGGCTGTCGATGAGGACAGCAACGTGCTGTTCTCCCTCAACGGCGACGTCTCAATGGCCATGGCTTCCACAACGAAGATCATGACTGCGGTCGTCGCCCTGGAGAGCGGCCTTGCGCTCGACACGGTGTATACGGTGACGGACGTCATCAACAGCGTGTACGGCCAGCTCATCGGCTTTAGGGTTGGCGACCAGGTGACGCTCAACGACCTGCTGCACGGCCTGCTCGTGTATTCCGGCAACGATGCTGCGGTCTGCATCGCAGAATGCGTGGGCGGGTCGGTCTCTGGGTTCGTCGAGATGATGAACGCAAAGGCGTCCGAGCTCGGGCTCACAGGCACCCACTACGTCAACCCCCACGGCTTGGACGAAGACGGCCATTATTCCACGCCGCTCGACCTCATCGCCATCGCCCGTCACGCCGTGCAGATTCCGCTTTTCAGCTCCATAGTGGGCTCGTCATATGCAACCGTCACAGCCGCAGGCGAACTCAAAACGCTGGAGTCGACCGACGAGCTTGCCAATAGCTACCCCGGCATGCGCGGCATCAAGACAGGATTCACCTACAACGCCGGAAATTGCTTTGTAGGCCGGGCCACGCGAGGCAACAAGACGCTGTTCATCTGCGTGCTCGGAGGGGAGGACAGCGCAGGCCGCTGGGCCGATTCGCGCACCCTGCTCGACTGGGCGTTCTCGGCGGACGGGCCGGGGCTCGGCGTCGTTCACTGGCAGGCCGTCGTCGGGAACTGGCCGTCGCGGCGGGTGGCGTGGGCGACCGGCTTCCGGATGGAGGGGACCGTACGCGGCTTCGGCGCGGCGCGCGGTGAGCGGCGCGGGGTCCAGCGCGGCCGCGCCGTCCATGCCGATCTCCTCGTCCACGGTGAACACGGCCTCGATTGCCGGATGCGGCAGGCTGTCGTCCGC
>CAKUKJ010000557.1 GCA_934662525.1 uncultured Coriobacteriales bacterium
GGCTTCCACGGCGTTAGCGCTCCCCGATGGAAATGCTAGCACGGAGGGGAAATCTCTGTCGACACCTGCTCAACGCGACGCTTGGCCGGTCCACGCTTGGTATCCCAGTTCGCGGCGAACTTCGGAGAACTCCTCTTCCACGCACTTGGGTGAATAAAGGGGACGAGGCAGGACCAGAGCTACTACGCCCCGGCCCTGCCTCCTGCTTCCTCCTCATACTCGCTCTAGGTCTAGCAGCGAGAACTCGCTAACTAGCGCATCGACGTGAATGCGGCTCGCATCTCCTCCGAGAAGAGCTCGGGCTCTTCCCAAGCGGCGAAGTGTCCGCCCCTATCGACCTCGTTGAAGTAGGTGAGGTTGGGGTAGCTCCTTTCGGCCCAGCTGCGCGAAGTACGCCAGATCTCACCAGGGAAGGTGGTGAAGCCGACCGGAACCGAGACCTCAGGAGGAGCCTGGCCGGACGCCTGGGCTGCGGCCACGAACCGTCCGAACTCCCAGTACCACCGGGCGGCCGAGGCCCCGGTGCCCGTCAGCCAGTACAGCGTGATGTTGTCGACGATGTGCTCGCGCGTGAGGTTGCCCACGGGCTGCCCGTCGAGGAAGGCGCGGGAGATCTTGTAGTAGCTGTCGGTGTCGTGGTCGAGCATCCAGGCCGCCAGGGCGACGGGTGAATCCAGCAGGGCGTAGCCGATCGTCTGCGGCCGATTGGTCATCTCCAGGAAGTAGGCGAAGCCGGTGGCCTGGAACTCGGCGAGCGCAGCCGCAGCCGCGCGTTCTTGCTCGGACTCCTCCGGCGGGGGGTCGGCCAGCACCGTCACGAGAAAGTTCGTGTGGATGCCTACCAGCCCCTCGGGTGCCTGGCGGGCCATCACATCAGTGACGATGGCGCCCAGATCGCCGCCCTGGGCGACGTAGCGGGTGTAGCCCAGGCGGCGCATCAGTTCTGCCCAGGCGCGCGCGGTGCGGCCGGCCTCCCAGCCGAGCTCGGCGGGCTCGCTGGAGAAGCCGTAGCCGGGCAGGGACGGCAGCACGAGGTCGAAGGCGTCCTCGGCACGTCCGCCGTGCGCGGTCGGGTCGGTGAGCGGGCCGACGGTCTCGAGCAGCTCGATGACCGAGCCGGGCCAGCCGTGGGTCATGATCAGCGGCAACGCGTTCTCGTGCCGTGACCTGACGTGGATGAAGTGGATGTCCACTCCGTCGATCTCGGTGGTGAACTGCGGCAGCGCGTTCAGCCTGGCCTCGACCCGGCGCAGGTCGTAGTCGGTCGCCCAGTAGCGGGCCAGCGCCTGCATCGTCGCCAGCTGCACGCCCTGGGAGCGGTCCTCGACCAGCTCCCGGGAGGGCCAGCGCGTCGCCGCGAGGCGGCGGCGCAGGTCGGCCAGCGCCTCCTCCGGGACCTCCACGTGGAACGGACGGATGCCGGCTCGTTGTTCGACTGTGGTCATGGCCTGTCCTCGATGCGGATGCGGGGGAAGTCGCAGACCGGGACGGAGCCGCGAGCGCACAGCAGCACCGGCGGGGATTTGGGCTTCCAGGACGTGACCACTCTGGCCCTGGCCATCGGGGTGGCAGTAGAGACGAATAGCCCATCCCGGCCTGTCGGCACGCTCTCGCTGAGGGCGGCCAGGTGTCCCTAGGTGGGCCGCTATG
>CAKUKJ010000558.1 GCA_934662525.1 uncultured Coriobacteriales bacterium
GGCCCTCGGCACCGTTTCGCTCAATGGTCTGGTCATCGACGCCGACCAGCGCGTGCTCGACAAGAACTACAACCCCATCGAAGGTCTGTACGCCTCGGGCAACAACTCCGGCGGCCGTTTCGGCACGCATTACTCCACGCCTATCCAGGGCGTCAGCCTTGGCATGGCGCTCACGCTGGGCCGCGTGCTTGGCAAGGAGCTCTCCGGCCAGGAAATCAGCAAGTAAGACGGCCGTTGTTTGGTGGGGGAGTCGTCTGCCGTTGAGCGGACGGCTCCCTTTCCTTGGTAGTTGTGCCGGCGACGCAAGAAAGGGCAAATCATGGAGGGCACCGATGCCATGGGCGCATACGAGGCACAGTCTGCGACGGAGAGGCATATGCAGGAGCTGCTTGACCAGCTGCCGCGCATGCAGGGGATCCAGGAGCGTCTGGAGGCCCATCATGCTGCGGGACAGATTCTTGAGAAGTACGCCTATGTTGATGACCTCGAAGGCGACATCGAGGAACTTCAGGCCAAGGACCCTGCCCGCGACGGCGTGAACCCCGAGCTGCTCGCACGACTTCTCAAGGAGAAGCGCGGCTCCCTCGTTCGTGAGCGGGCACGTCTTGACCACGACCTGGCGCAGAGCCGCTTCGCCAGCGTCTCCCTCGCGGCCCGGGCACGCATCCCCCAGGCGGAGGCACTCGCGCTTGAGGAAGAGCTCAATCGCTATCGGGAAGATTACGCCTACTCGCTCGCCCGTTGTCAGGCCGTCGCGCGGTAAAAGGCCGTGCCGGTGGCATGGACAAACGGCTTGCGCTGTCAGGCGTGCTCGCACGCCAGCAGGCTTGATTACGGGGTCTGGTGGGTGCTGCTGCGCCGCCCCCTGCCTGTCCACAGGGACGTTCGCCAAGCTCTGATTGCGTGCTAGAATGCTCCGACGGTCGTTGTTGTCTGTCTGCGCCGCAAAGGGGGATGTGGTGGGGGACCGTTCGGTATCGCAGCGCTTGGGCGTCTTGGAAAAGGTTTTGCCTGGCAGGGTGTCTATATGGGCATGCTTGGCGCTGGCGTTGCTGGTGATGTGGTACGACTTTGGCTTTCGTATGTCGGTTGGCCCTGTGTATATTTTGCCTGCCGAGTTTTTGAGCCATCCACGCGCAGATGCCGGATGGCTTTCTGCATTGGTCTCGATGGTTTTCGCCGGGCTTGTCGTTGGCCTGATGCCCTTGAGGCCCTCGGCATGCGCTTTGGGTGGCACCCCCGATGACGGCGATGCCGAGGGGATGAGGGCGCGGGCCCCTTTCGGCGGGCGAACGTCGACCGAGCATCCCGTTGACCCTGTCGCGACCGTGTGCGCTTCTGTATGTGCTTTGGGAACGGGCTTTCTACGCTTCGGTGAATCAAACCTCGTGTGTGCCATTGTGGGAGGCGTCCTGGGAGGCGCGGCGTTTGTCCCACTGATCGTTCACCTGTTGCGAGTGCTGCCGCTTGAGCGCCGCGCTAAGGATGCGCTGAGGGTGGGATGCGTTGCCTTGGCAGCCTGCTCGGTTTGCAAGCTCGTGTTTTGCGCGTTCAACGTGACGGTGTTGTCGGCGCTCATCTGTGTGATGCCCCTGCTTGCGGCCGTTTGCGCAGGCCGAGCATGCGCGCTGGCAGCTTCGGAGGTGGA
>CAKUKJ010000559.1 GCA_934662525.1 uncultured Coriobacteriales bacterium
CTGCTACCACGTGTGGAACAAGACCGACCGCTGCGAGAACTGCGTGTCGGCCCGCTGCTTCATGGAGCGCGAGCGCTACTCCAAGTTCGAGTTCATCGACAGCGACATCTACCACGTGGTGGCCCAGCCCGTCGAGGTGGACGGGAAGCGCTATGTGCTGGAGGTCGTCACCGCCTCGCACGACAACGTGCTGCTGTCGGCCTTCGGCAACAACGACTTCGTCGAGCGCATCACCACGTTCAACCACAAGGTGTACACCGACGACCTCACCGGGCTTTCAAACAGGCGCTTTCTCGACGAGCGCCTCGACATCCTCATCGATCGCTCGGCGCACGATGGCACGCCGCTCTCCGTGGTGATGATGGACATCGACGACTTCAAGAACATCAACGACGGCCTGGGCCACCTTGCGGGCGACAAGGCGCTCGCCCGGGTGGCCGAGGCACTGCGCGAGGCCCTTGAGCCCACTTCCGAGGACATCCTGGCCCGCTACGGAGGCGACGAGTTCATTGCCGTGCTGCAGAACGTGAGCGAGGCCGAGCTTGAGCGCCGCTTGCAGGCAATCCCCGTCATCGAGGTCGACGGCCTGCCGGTCACGTTCAGCATCGGCGCCTTCTACCAGGACAAGGCCGAGAACCTCGACGCGAAGGCCCTCATCCAGCGCGCCGACCGCGCCATGTACGGCGTCAAGGCCTCCGGCAAAAACAACTTCTCCGTCGAAGAGTAACTGCCCGCTAGCCTCGGCGTAATTTATTGAGAAGTGCTTCTTGCTGTGATATTATGTGTGTTAAAAATCACATTAATGTTGTGATTATAGATGTGATTGCAGCTAAGGAGGCGTCTTAGATATGACGAATGCTGTTCTCGACAGGTGCGAGGACCTTAGGGCGCGGACTCAACGTGCGCAGACCCTCTCCTACACAGAGCTTGCTCGCAGCAGAAAGTGGAAAGACGACCTCGCCCATGAGGACGTTCTCAAAGTCACTGGTTTGCGCGGCGCCTCCGACGATGCCTGGATTGTCTCGCAGCGCTATATGGACAACCTCCTCGAGCTGATCGAACAGGCCGAGCTGGAGAGGGAAGACAAGCAGATACAAGCCATGCTCGCCGCTCGCGAGGATTATCAGAACTGGATGCAGGGAGACGAGCTTGCCCATGCCGCAGTCGCCCGCTTTCTTGAACGACGTGCCTCGATGGTGGAGGCGCTCGATGGCCGTAGCTGACGACTTGATGGTTCAAGCCATCGTGCGGCTCGCCTCGGTTCCTCACGTCATGATGGACCCTGACGCCCTTGCCGAGGACGTCTCTCTCCTTGCTATGGCATTTCCCGATGAAGTGGAGTTTCTTCGGGCTGTTGTAGCAACGGAAAACGCGATGAGCAGAGTCGCCAACGGAGCCGTCGCGAGTTCGCCGGCGCTGGTGGGCGACCATGCGGGGTGGATGAGCTACCACTACCAGCACCGCGTGGCCCAAGGGCAAAAGGCGGATACGCGCCTTGAATGGAAGCCTTTTCCCAACGGCATCTTTGTCCGCGCTTTCGGCCATCGATTCATTCCTGCCGACTTCTATCGACGGGTGTCGGCAAGCCGGAGGCGCTGAGGGCCGCCGTCGAAAAGAACGGCCC
>CAKUKJ010000560.1 GCA_934662525.1 uncultured Coriobacteriales bacterium
CACGTTGCCCAGGTTCACGAAGTCGGACATGCGCACGCCGGCATAGTGGGCGAAGAACTCCCGGGGCGTCACGTCCTCGATGCGCGTGAAGTTCTCAGGCTGCCCATCCTTGGCCTTCTTGGCCATGAGGGCCTCAGGGGAGCCTGCGGCGGGGGAGTTCGTCTCGACGGCCTTCTCCTTTCCCTCCTCGCCTTTCCTTGCGTCGGCCACGTACTCGTAGGTGAACCGTGCGGGTGGCTCGCCCAGGCTCACGGCAAGGATACGGTAGACGTCGGCCATCATGGCGTTCTTCATCTGGGTGAGCCGGGCGCTGTCGGCGCCTGTCGCCACGGCATCTCTCAGCTCCATGGCGCATTGCCGCAGCTTGCGGAAGAGCACCTCGTCCATGTCGGAGGTCGCCTGGGAGTTGGCGGTGTCGGGCATGCACTCCTTGGGCATGACGCCGTACTTGTCGATGAGCGCCGCCGCGGCGTCCCACCAGCCGCCGTCGCCTGCGGGCTCCTGCAGCCAGAACACCACCTCGCGGTCGTCGACGGGCCTGTCCGCCAGGCGCACCATCTCGTCGAGGAACTGGTTGCTCTTCTCAAGCTTGTCCCAGAATTGCAGGTAGGCCTGGGAGAGCTCGAGTTTCGTGGTGCCCAGCGTGCTCATCATGCGGTCGCGCACCACGTTGAGCGCCGCGAACAGCCAACACCTGCCGCTCTTGCGCTGGTTCGTGACGTCGCCTGTGGGCGTGAGGCTCACCGAGTACGTGTCGTGATAGATGCGGTAGGGCAGCGGGTTCTTCGCCGCTGCGCGCACGCCGGCCGACGTTGCCGCGTTGCGGGCAATTGCGTATGCGCGAAAGCCGCCAAGCTCGCCTTGCCACTTTTCGACATCCTGGGGCGTAACGCCCTGAACGCTCTTCTCCATCGTGTGGAACCCGCCTTTCTTCTCGATGTGTTGACGCACCCATTATCGCGCAGTTTGCGAGGACCCGCCGCCGTTTGGGCGTTTTATCCACATGTATGCGCCAAGGCGCGCCAGGCTGCCTGCGGAGAGATGCGGACGGAGAGACTGAGCGAGACAAAGAACGCCCGCCTTTCTTGTCCGTCCGTGCGGCATAATGCCTTCCGTATGCAAAACGAGGATGCCGACAGCAGGGGAGGGACTTGGTGGAAAGCTCGGTCGAGACGGGGCACATCTATATATGCATCGACCTCAAGACGTTCTATGCCAGCGTTGAGTGCGCCGACCTCGGCCTCGATCCCTTCACCACCAATCTTGTCGTGGCCGACAAGGAGCGCACGGACAAGACCATCTGCCTGGCCATCACACCGGCGATGAAGGCGCTCGGCATTCGCAATCGCTGCCGCCTGTTCGAGATCCCGCCCAGCGTCGACTACATCGCCGTCAAGCCCCGCATGCGCCGCTACATGGAGGTCTCGGCCGACATCTACTCGATTTACCTGCGCTATGTGGCGCCGGAGGACATCTACCCCTACTCAATCGACGAGTGCTTCATCGATGCGACTCCCTACCTGGCGCTCTATGCCGTCGATGCCAAGGGCTTCGCGCAGATGCTCATCGACGCGGTCGGCGACGAGAGGCACATCTGCGCCACGGCGGGCATCGGCCCAAACC
>CAKUKJ010000561.1 GCA_934662525.1 uncultured Coriobacteriales bacterium
AGCATGGACGTCACGAGAAGGAACTTCATCGCAAGCGCCGCATTCGCAGGAACGTCCGTCGCCACGGCAGTCTGCACGACCGCCCAGCCCGAGGAGGCCCTGGCCACGTCCTCCGTCACCCCCGAGGTAGACGAGGAGACCGGCAAAGAGGTCCTCACCATGAACTACACCGAACCCTACCTGCTCACCCTCAAGCCCGCCACTGAGATGAACGTGCTGTGGCTGGCCAAGGAGATGTGCGAGGGCTACGTCGAGTACGGCCCCACCCCCGCGCTGGGCAACCGCGCGGAGGCCAAGCCCTACCGCTTCGAGGGCCTGCGCACCTCCGCCAAGGCCGACGGCTACGACCCCGAGCCCGAGAACAACCCCGAGATCGAGGTCTGCCAGCTCATCGCCACCCTTGAGGGCCTCGAGCCGGGCTCGGTCGTGTATTACCGCGCCACCACCGTGGGCAGCCTGGGCGAGGAGACCGGAGACCGCTACTACTTCAAGACCGCGCCGCTGCCCGGCGGCGACTTCACGTTTGCGCTGCTCTCCGACATGCAGATGAAGGTGCGCACCAAGGAGACCGTCAAGGTGCTTGGCCAGGCCGAAAAGGACTTCATCGTCTTCGCCGGCGACATGTGCAACACGCCTTGGAAGGCCGGCGAGTGGTTCAACGTCGAGGGCTGCTACGAGGTGGAGGGTGAGGACGACCGCGGCTTCTTCGAGTGCCTCAACCAAACCTCCGAGAACACGCACCTGCTGCAGTTCATGCCCGTGTTCCCCTGCCCGGGCAACCATGAGTTCGACGACCAGCGCGTCTGCACCGACAAAGAATTCGCCGTCGACGACTCCAAGTGGACGTGGAAGATCTACATGCAGATGTTCCGCCCGCTCTACCCCGAGCAGGACTACAGCGTAAACGGCAAACGCTGGTACAGCGTGGATTACGGCGACATGCACCTGTGCTCGCTGAGCGTCGCGCGCTGGAACAACTGGGACGGCTTCGAGTACCCGGGTTGGATCACGAAGGACGACATCTCGGCCGACAGCCCCCAGGTGGCCTGGCTCGTCGACGACCTCAAGGACTGCGACGCCCGCTACAAGTGGGTCACCCAGCACTGGCACATGCTCAACCGCGGCGAGGACGGCTATTTCCCCGTGTCAAAGGCCATCGAGGACCCCGACAACCCCGGTGCCGCCATCTACCCCGACGGTGACAACTGCTGGAACGTGCTGCGACCCATCTACGAGGCATACGGCGTCGATGCCGTCAACTTCGGCCACAGCCACGTGTACGAGCGCTACCTCATCAACGGGGTCAACTACATCGAGGCCGCCAGCATCGGCAACAACTACCGCAACACGGCCGACCCCTTCCACCCCTCCGGAAACCTCCCCGTCATCGAGGAGAACAACTTCCGGTCGTTCATGATCGTGACTGTGGACGAAAACGGCATGCAGGGCCACGGCGTACAGGCGAGCGTGGAGGTGTCCGACGTGGACACCGAGGTGGGCTACTGCGGGCGCGTCTTCGAAACGTTCACCATCGCTGAGTAGAATTTGTCGCACGATTAGTCCGCCTGGGAGCACAGCCCACATTGCGTGTGCCCCCAGGCGGCGTTGTTTTTATAT
>CAKUKJ010000562.1 GCA_934662525.1 uncultured Coriobacteriales bacterium
CAATAGCCCTCAGGAGCTTTTGCGGTATGCCGCCCTGGAAGCCGCCCTGGCGCTCCCAGTTCCACGCCAGTATGGCGAGAAGCGTCGGGTATAGCAGGTAGCATGCGTACTTAAGCCCCATGCAGATGCTTTCGAGTATGTGTGCCCGCCTCGGATTCGCCCTCCACCACGCGCTTGCCCGTGCATGCCATGCGGCGTAGCCCGGGGGCGGGTTTCTCAGATATGCGAGCGGGAACCTCATCGTGCGCATGCCTTTCTTGGTGCCAGAAAGCCTTCGGATTACCCTTGAGCGGGCGGATGGATGCGAACGCCGCGTTGAGTGCCGTGGGCCAGAAGTTATGCCAACGGCCAAGTATAGCCGCTATGCCGATACAGCGGTGGCATGTTTGCCAATCGAAACGGCATACCCTGGGTCTCAGGCCACGGATCCTCGCGGCGCGTGCTGCTTATGCACGGTGCGGCTCAAATAACATACATGCGACTTGAAAAAATGCCTGAAAACGGTAATTACCTGCAACACTACGAATGAAATGCATGCTGTTTCAAGAGCAAGCAAGGAAGCCGCGCCCCGCATGATGCAGGAGTGCCTCCCGCATTGCCCTCGCCCGCCCCAAAGTACTCGTATGTGTAAATCTAAATGACAAGACACATACCATTACAAATAAGTTGACGATGAGGCGGACATGTCTTAAAACTACCCCCTCATGTATCAACATGTATCGAGAGGGCTTGGAAGCCCCGCAGTTCAACTGGAGGAGATCGCACGTGGGTCAGAGAATCGCCGAGCTGTTTAAACGCAAGGACGTCGAGGTCAGCGTGCAGCGCTATCTCATCGACGCGATGGGGGCTATGGCGCAGGGCCTGTTCGCCTCGCTGCTTATGGGCACCATCCTGGCGACGTTGGGCACCCAGCTTGGCATCGGCGTGCTGGAGGAAATCGGCGGGTACGCAAAGGCGGCGGCCGGCCCCGCCATGGCGGTGTCTATCGGTTTTGCCCTGCGTGCGCCTGCGCTCGTGCTGTTCTCGCTGGTGGCGGTTGGTGCCGCAGCCAACACGCTGGGCGGGGCCGGCGGGCCGCTCGCCGTGCTCGTCGTCGCCATCGTGGCCTGCGAGCTGGGCAAGCTTGTCTCGGGCGAAACGAAGGTCGACATCCTCGTGACCCCGTTCGTCACGATTGTGGCTGGTTGCGGCCTGTCCATGCTCTGCGCGCCTGCCATAGGGGCAGCGGCCTCGTGGCTCGGCGGCGTCGTGATGTGGGCGACCGACTTGCAGCCGCTCGCCATGGGCGTCGTTGTGTCGGTTGTCGTGGGAATCTTCCTCACGCTGCCCATCTCCTCTGCGGCCATCTGCGCGGCGCTCAGCCTCACGGGCTTGGCGGGAGGGGCCGCCGTGGCGGGGTGCTGTGCGCAGATGGTGGGTTTCGCCGTCATGAGCTTCCGCGAGAACGGCTGGGGCGGCCTAGTCTCCCAGGGGTTGGGCACCTCAATGCTCCAGATGGGCAACATCGTGCGCAACCCGCGCATCTGGATCCCCGCTATCCTCGCGTCGGCCATCACGGGCCCCATCGCCACCTGCGTGTTCGGCATGCGCATGGACGGTGCCGCCATCTCGTCG
>CAKUKJ010000563.1 GCA_934662525.1 uncultured Coriobacteriales bacterium
AGGCGGCGCTGGCCGAGTCCTTCGGCGGCGAGCGGGTCGGGGCGCTGGTGCGCGCCCTCACCGACCTGGGCGGAGGAGATCCGCCGGCCGCTCGCCGGGTCGAACACCACGGCCTTGTCGAGATTGAAGGCGAAGGGGACGATCTGCCCGGCGCGCACATCGGTGTCGGAGCGCATGCGGGCCGTCACCTCCTCGCGCAGGCTGCTGAGCTCGCGGGAGAGGGCCGCTCGGTCAACGCCCAGGTAGTCGGCCAGCTCTTGGCGCGACATGCCGATGTCGATGCTGGTAGAGCCCTGGCGGTGGGCCTCGAACTCGAGGAAGGTGAGGATCTTGCCGCGCAGCGTGCGCCTCGTGCGCACCTCGAGCGTCGCCATGACCTGGTCGTTGAGGCGGGCAAGCGACACGGCGATGTTCGCGACCACCTGGCTGACGTAACGGGCGCACCTCTCGCGGCCCATGGGCAAGTGGCCGGTGTTGAAAAGGACGACCTTGATGGTGCCGCGGGCCGCCACGTCGTAGGCAGGACGCCACCCGTCGAACAGCGCCCCGTAGGACAGGACCTGCCCCGGCGTGAAGATGTGCAGGATGGAGCGGTTGCCGTGCTCGTCGTAGGCAAAGCCCTCGGCGGACCCCTCAAGCAGGAAGATCGCGTCGGCATAAGGCTGGCCCGCCCGTACCAAGACGTCGCCTGCGTCGTAGGCCACCGCGCGGGCCTGCAGGCAGCGCAAGACACGCATGCGCGCGTCCTGCTCGATGCCGTCGAGCAGGACGAAATCCAGCGGAATCTCATCCGCCGGCAGGATATGCTGCATCGGGCCCCTCCCAAAGGACGAAATCAGTTTGAGAGGCAACCATAGCACAGATGGGCGCAGGGGCAAAACACAGACGACTGAGGGGTCGCGCGCCCATGCGCGCAAGCTCAAGCAGGCACGTCGCGGTCTTGTTTGCAAGCGCGACGCCCGTCATGAACGGGAAGTCCTGCTCGGGGACGAGGTACTCGCATGCCGGGCCGGGTATGTCGAGCGCATCGGTGCAGTTGCGCTCCAGCACGGTGAGGATGCCGCCGCGCTCACGCGCGATGCGCTCCACATAAGGGAAGTGCCCCACCACCTCGCGCACGAGCCGCCCCGCGCGACTTGTCGGCTATAGCCGAAGCATAGTGCGCACAAGCATGGGCCGCGACAACGAGCGCGACGCAAGTGCGAAGTATTGCCGCGTAATCGGGGTTCGCCTACCGGCCGAAAGCCCACCTGACGGCAAGAGTGTTCGCCAGCTGCACGATACTCGCTAAACCGGTTGGCAAAGCACCTGGTAGCGGTGACAAACTTGCAGGCAACGCTCTCGCGCGGCAAATCACAGCCACGCCCATCGCCCACAACGCGGTAGGCGAACCCCCTTTCTGCGGCAGAATCGGGCACCGAGGCAGGCGTGCTATCCTTGCAAGGTTCGCAGTCACAGCAAACCGCGACTTGGGGGCGGGGACTTTGGGGGACGCTATGGAGAGACGCACACATCGCACGCCGCACGGAGACATCGCCTACTGGGTCTCACGCGCGGGTCTTCCGGGCAAACCATGGCTCGTGTTCCTCCCCGGCCTTACGGCCGACCAC
>CAKUKJ010000564.1 GCA_934662525.1 uncultured Coriobacteriales bacterium
GTCATGTAGTTCATCGAGCGCGGGTGCTACGACATCTACAAGCTCAATGTGATGCTTTTTGCGTTTGACCAGCCATTGTTGGGGTCGATGTAGCCTGCCGGCGTGGAGTATGCGCACCGCGACTGACAAAATGTCAACCGCCGGTTTACCGATGAAGGCCGCGCGGCGACTACCTTGGTGCCAGCGCAGGCGGGAAGGCCGCCTGAAGACCAAGGAGGCATGCCATGAAAGAGAACCTCACCGAGCTCGTCTTTATCCTCGACAGGAGCGGGTCGATGTCGGGCCTTGAGGCCGATGTCGTCGGCGGGTACAATGCCCTGCTCGCGCAGAACCGTGAGGCCGCAGGCGAGGCCGTCGTCTCAACGGTGCTGTTCGACAGCGAGACGAAGGTCGTGCACGACCGCGTGCCCATTGCCGAGGTGCGCTCGCTTGGCACGAAGGACTATGTCCCCGGCGGCTGCACGGCACCGCTCGACGCCGTGGGAGGGGCCATCCGCTATCACGAGCGCGTGCAGAGGATCCTGCCCGAAGAATACCGCCCGGCACATACGCTCTTCTGCATTACGACCGACGGTATGGAAAACTCGAGCTGCAGGTACACGTATCGGCAGGTGAAGTCGATGATTGCCGCCGCCATGGAGGAGCTCCGCTGCGCCAGTGCCGCCGTCCGCGACGACCGCAAGCTCTCCGCAAGGCATGTGGGGTAGAACGTGGGGTCTGATTTTGTGCTTGCCCCTGCGGGGGTCCTTGCGGGATAGTGGTGCATGCTGACTCGTTGGGTTGCCGGGGCACACCGTTGTCCTCCAAGGCGGCCAAAACCAAGCTGGAAGGGGTCTCATGATGCTCGATATCGAAGAGGCGATGGCGCAACGCCATTCCGTGCGCAGCTATACAGGCGAGGCCATCTCGGGCACGGACCGCGCCGCTCTCGAAGAGGAGATTGCGCGCTGCAACTCCGAGGGCAACCTGCACATGAGCCTCGTATGCGACGAGCCGCAGGCGTTCGACAGTATGCTGGCGCATTACGGCAGCTTTCGTGGCGTGCGCAACTACATCGTGATGGCAGGCGTTCCGTTGGTAGACCTCGACGAGCGAGCCGGCTACTACGGTGAGCGTGTGGTGCTGCTCGCACAGAGGCTTGGGCTCAACACATGCTGGGTGGCGCTCACGTTTAAGAAGCGCCATGTGCGCAAGCTGCGGGCGCCTGGTGAGAAGCTCGTGGTGGTCGTTGCTATCGGGCATGGCGAGACGGCGGGGAAGCCGCACAAGAGCAAGTCCGCCGTCGACGTATTGTGCTGCGCGGGAGGAGAGGCGCCTGAGTGGTTTTCGCGCGGGGTGCAGGCCGCGCTTCTCGCGCCCACTGCCGTCAACCAGCAGAAGTTCCGCTTTGAGCTTTGCGACGCCTCTGCCGACAAACCCGTCGTTTGCGCGACCACCGCTTCAGGGCCCTATGCCCAAGTCGACCTCGGCATCACCAGGCTTCATTTCGAGCTCGGTGCCGGCAAGGCCAACTTCGTCTGGGGGTAGCTGGAAACGAGGCCGCGGTCTGGTGGCTGCACAGGGTCAGCTCTGTAGCGTCCAAACCGTAGACAACGAGCAGGGCTTATCC
>CAKUKJ010000565.1 GCA_934662525.1 uncultured Coriobacteriales bacterium
CCTTAAGGGCGCGTCGGGGGAGGCGAATGCAGCCATTGTAGCGCGGCCCGCCGGCTCGGCTGTGCCCCGGCGTTGTTCTTTTCGGTGTGTCTCCCTGCTCTCTTCCAGCAAAAGGCCCCGCACAACTCGATTGGGCTGTGCGGGGCCGGATGCCGTTCGAATCTTTTTTCGCCCGCTACCCTACTTCCCCAGGTACTCGGCGGCCTGCATGGCGATGATGCGGCCGGAGTTGTTGGCCCAGGACGCCTGGGAGCCGGGGGCCAGGGACACATCGTAGGAGTCGCCGTAGAGGCATCCTGCGTCGGAGCCGCCGGCGTACAGGCCGGGGATGACCTCGTGGGCCTCGTTCTCCACCTCGCAGTTGGCGTTGATCATGATGCCGCCGCAGGTGGTGTAGTAACCGTCGCCGATCTGGCCGATGTACCAGGGGCCCTCAAGCTTGCGCAGGTGCTCGGGGGCCTTGCCGAAGTCGGGGTCGTGGCCGTCGTCGCAGTAGCCGTTGTACTGGTCGATGCAGGCTTGGAGCTTGTCGGCGTCGAGCCCCTCGGCCTCGGCCATCTCGGCCACGGTGTCGCACTTGAACACGGTGCCGCCGGCCACGAGGTCCTCGATCTGCTCGCGCACGCCCGTCATGGGGTTGCCCGGCGAGGTGAAGGAGAAGACCATGCCGTAGGGGCCCTCCTCCTCCCAGGTGGTCAGGTCGTTCTCGGTGAAGATGGTGAACGTCTTGTCCTGGTTGCGCTGCGCCAGGCCCACGCCTGCGAAGTCGGAGATCCAGCGGTCCTCGTTGATCCAACGCTCGCAGTCGCCGTTGATCCAAAGGGTGGGCTGCACGGAGGCGCAGTAATCCATGTGCGTCCACACGGCGCCGTCCAGGCACGGGCCGCACCACATCACGGTGCCCAGGCCCTCGGCCATGTAGGCGCCGGCGTCGCGGGCCATCTTGATGCCGTCGGCGTCGTTGCCGGGCACGCCCTGCGGCAGGATGAGCTTGTTGCGCGTCTCCGAGACGGCGTAGAGGAAGTCCTTGTTCTGGGGGTAGCCGCCGGTGGCCACGGCCACGCAGGGGGCGTTGACGCGCACGACGGTGCCGTCCTCGCGCTGGGCGAGGACACCTGTGACCTTGCCGTCTTCCACGAGGATCTTCTTGACGGGCGTGGAGAGTTCAATCTGCACGCCGAGGTCGTCGGCGGCCTTCTTCATGCTCTCCTGGAACGTGGCGCCTGGGCCCTTCTCAAGGTCGCGCTCGTACACGTGCCAGCACTTCTGGCCGTCGCCGATGGCGATTGCTGCCTGGAAGCCCACGCCCAAATCCTCCAGCCATTGCACGGTTTCGGCGGTCTGGTTGAAGAAGCGCTGGTAGAGCTTGTGGTTGGGGATGAAGTGATGGTAGACCATCGTGTTGGTGATGGCCTCTTCCACGGTGAGCGTGCAGCCGGACTCCTCGGTGTACTTGGTGCCCAGGGCGAACAGGCCCTCGGTGCCGATGAACGAGCCGCCCGTGACCTCGCGCTTCTCGAGCACGATGGGCTCGAGGCCGAGCTGCTTGGCCTGGCAGGCGCACGCCATGCCCGTGCCGCCCGCGCCGATGATGGCGATGTCGCACTC
>CAKUKJ010000566.1 GCA_934662525.1 uncultured Coriobacteriales bacterium
CCCATAGCGGGGAGCTTGCCGCCCGCATATGCCGAGCCTTTGAGGGGCCGCAGGAAAACCTGCGGCCCTTTTTGTTGGCTGTTCCCCGCCGCGACACAATCCATTGCGTATAATCAGCGGGTTGTTCGTCACACATCCTTCGTCTGGACGGAGCGAAGCATGAAGATCATCACCATCGACCGCGAGTACGCGGCAGGCGGGCACTCGGTGGGCCGCGCCGTGGCGGAGAAGCTCGGCGTGGAAATCTACGACCGCGACATCATCAAGGAAGCCGCCCGCAAGAGCGGCATCGAGCAGGGCCTCGTGGAGGACGACGAGGAGCGCATCTCCAAAGTGGGCGCCTTCCTCAAGGCCATCAGCCCCATCGCCTACGACGACAAAGACACCATCTTCACCTACGAGAGCGAGACCATCATCGAGCTGGCCAAGAAGGGCACGTGCGTGATGCTGGGCCGCTGCGCCAAGGAGATCTTGGAGGACGCAGGCTTCGAGGTGCTGAGCGTGTTCCTCCATGCCGACGAGAGCGCCCGCGTGAAGCACGCCTGCCAGCTGCTCGGCACCGACGACGAGGCCGCAGCGCGCCACGAGCTGCGCCGCATCGACGTGGCGCGCCAGTCCTACCTGGCCTACTACGTGGAGCGCAAGCAATGGTATGACACGCGCGAGTACACTCTCACGCTCGACACGGGCAAGCTTTCCATCGAGGCGTGCGCCGACATCGTCTGCGCGGCGTTCAACGGCGGGCGCTAGGCCCACGAGGGCAACACGAACAGGCATACACGCACGTAAGACGAGGAGAGCCCGCATGGCAGACTACATCCTGAGCTGCGAGTCCACGGCCGACCTGTCGGCCGAGAAGCTGGCCGAGATCGGCGTGGAGCACATCTGCTTCCACTTCATGCTTAACGGCAAGGACTACCGCGACGACCTGGGGGCCTCCATCCCCTTCGAGGACTTCTATGCCGCCATGGCAGCGGGTGCCGACACGAAGACGGCCGCCGTGGGCACGGGCGACTACCTGGAGTATTTCCGCAGCTTTCTTGAGCAGGGCAAAAACGTGCTGCACTGCAGCCTGTCCTCGGGCATCTCCTCGTCGTTTGACGCCGCCTGCGAGGCGGCCGAGGAGCTGCGCGGCGAGTTCCCCGACCGCAAGCTCTACGTGCTCGACTCGCTGGCCGCCTCGTCGGGCTACGGCCTGCTCATGCAGACGCTGTCGGACAAGCGCGCTGCGGGCACGGACATCGACGAGCTGCGTGAATGGGCCGAGGCCAACAAGCGCAGGCTGCGCCACTGGTTCTTCTCGACCGACCTGACGTTCTACATCAAGGGCGGGCGCGTGAAGCCCCTCACGGGCCACATCGGCAACCTGCTCAACATCTGCCCGCTGCTCGACGTGAACTGCGAGGGCAAGCTCATCCAGCGCGAGACGGCGCGCGGCAAGAAGAAGGTCGTCAAGCGCATGGTGGAGTGCATGGCCGAAACGGCCGAGGGCGGCCTGGACTACGCGGGGCGCGTGTTCATCTCGCAGAGCGCCTGCCGCGACGACGCCAAGGCCGTGGCCGACCTCATCGGCGAGCGCTTCGCGAACGTCACCGACATCGAGACGT
>CAKUKJ010000567.1 GCA_934662525.1 uncultured Coriobacteriales bacterium
AGGGCATCATCCAGGCGCTTCTGGGCTTCCTTGTGAGCCTGGGCGTGCTCGAGCTCATCCATAGGCTGGTCGTTCCCCAGCTGGTGTCTTCGCTCAAGTTCCTGAACTTCAACATCCCCGAGATCACCTATCTGTGGGTGTATCTCATGCTGCTCGTCCTGTCCGTTGTCATCGGTGTCGTGGGCTCGCTCATCGCCATGAACCGTTACCTGAAGGTCTAGTGGCCGCGCAGAAGAAGCGCTCCCATCACGGACCGACCCGCCGCCGTCCCCGCAGCCCCCTTGCCGGCTATCTCAACGTCAGCATGAGGGGCTCGGGGACGGTCCATACCCAAGAGGGTGACTTCCACATTCCCGGTCGCCACGTGGCTGAGGCCATGAACGGCGACCGGGTTTTTGTTCGCCGCGTGCCGGGAACGCACGACGGCATGCCCGTGGGGGCCGTGGCCGGGGTGGTCGAGCGCGCACACACGACGTTTGCGGCGACATTCGTGGACGACGGGCACCTGCGTGTCCTTGTGCCCCTCGATGAGAGGCTGTGCCACGACTTCGTCGTCGAGGCGGCAGACCGCACGCCCCAGATTCTCGGTTGCAAAGACGGCGACCTCGTCAGCGCCCGCATACTCATATATCCCACGCGCAGTGCGGCCGGCGTCGCAACGGTGGAGCGGTGCATCGAGGCGCAGAACGCCTCGCAGGTGGCCATCGAGGCCATCATCGCCTCGCACGACCTCCAGACGCTCTTCGATCCCGAGGTTGTGGAGGAAGCCTCCGCGCTGCGCCTCGATGTCGGCGCGGCCCTCGCCGAGCCGTTGCGCCGCGACATCCGCGACCGCTTCGTGGTCACGGTCGACCCCGACGACGCGCGGGATTTCGACGACGCCGTGTCGTTGGAGCCTCTGCCCGAGGGCGGGTGCCTCCTCGGCGTGCACATCGCCGACGTGAGCGCCTATGTCGTGCAGGACGGCCCCATCGACATGACGGCGCGTGCCCGGGCCACGAGCGTCTATCTGGCCGACCGCGTCATCCCGATGCTGCCCGAGGAGTTGAGCTGCGACCTCTGCTCGCTCGTCCCGGCGCAAGACCGCCTCGCCATGACGGTGGACATGCGCCTGAACGCCCGCGGGCGCGTCGAGACGGCCGAGGTCTATCCGAGTGTCATCCGCTCGAAGGGCCGCTTCACATACCGCGAGGTCGATGCGATCCTTGCCGGCGAGGAGCCCGACTTTAACGCCCATCCGGACTGCGTGGGCGTCGACCTGCCCGCCTTCTTCGCGAGGCTCGACGCCGTGAGCCGGCTGCGTCAGGCTCTTCGGCGCGAGCGAGGCGCCATCGAGTTCGTCTCAAGCGAGGCCAAGGTGCGCCTCGATGACGAGGGTATGCCCGTCGGCGTCGATGTGAGGCGTTCCACCCGTGCCACCTCCTTGATAGAGGAGGCAATGCTTGCGGCCAACGAGGCGGTTGCCCGCCGGCTTGTGGCGACGGGCCTGCCGTGCCCCTTCCGCGTGCACGAGCCTCCCGACCACGACAGCATGGCGGGCCTTGTCGGCTTGCTGGCTGAGCTGGGCTGCCTCACGCCCTCCATCAAGGCGGGCCTTCTTG
>CAKUKJ010000568.1 GCA_934662525.1 uncultured Coriobacteriales bacterium
GCCTTATCCGCAAGGTGTCGGAACGTCGAAGTCTGTGCCGGTGCCTGTCCGATGGACAAGCCGCAACCTGTATTTATCTGGGAAGAGCCCGGCTGGGCGCTGCGAAACGACGCCCACGCGCTACACTTATCGCGAGTGTGTCTCTAGAACTTTCATTGCGAGGCGGGAGCTGACGTGAGGCTTTTTGGCGATAACAGCAGGTATGGAACGGAAGAGGTCGAGCTTGCGGGGGGCAAGCGCACCGTAGGCGTGCGCGTGAAGGAGGGGGCCGCCTTCCCTTGCGGTGTCGCCGGCCTCATCCCCGTCATCTCCAAGCGCAAGAAGGGCGGCACCAAGACCGTCTATGCCTTCCCCACGGCCGAGGGCGATTCCGGCGAGCTTGAGCAGACCGACGAGCTGGCCGTCATCACCGACGGCGTCGACCTCATCAACCGCCTGCTCTCCCAGGCCGCCGAGCTTGCCAAGATCGAGCTTGGGCAGATCGCCGGCGTCTCCATGGGCATCACGGAGGACAACTACGGCTTCACGCGGGTGGAGATTGTGCCCATCGACGCGCACAACAAGCCTAGCGAGACGCCCGTTCACCTGCATATCGAGACGTCGGAGATTCCCGCCGAGCCTGGCACGCTGAGCTGCGTCATCGAGCTTGACGGCGAGGGCGTGCCGGCGCGTGTGCTCATCTGCGAGTACAACGACCGCGGGGCCACGCTGCGCATCAACGTCAACGTCAACGAGAAGACGGGCAAGCTGAGCGTGCAGAAGGTGGAGGACATCCGCGGCGGCGATGCGCGCCTCCTGTACAAGCGCGGCTGGACCCCGCAAGGCGCGCAGTACATCGAGGCCCGCAGGGAGGGCCGCGAGGGCGGTGAGCGCGGCGGCAAGTTCGTGCGCCAGACCGGCCGTGCCCCCAAGCGGGAGCAGCGCGACGATTTCGGCGGCGGGCGCGACGGTCGTTTCGAGCGTGGTGGCCGGCGCAGCCGCTTTGACGACGAGCGCGACGAGCGCCGCGATGACAGGCGGGGGGAGCGCCGTGACGACCGACGCGCGGGAGGCCGCCCTGCCAGGCGCGACGAGGTGCCCGGCATGAGGCGCATCGACGGATCGGTCGCCAAGCGCGGTGGCACCCATCCCGGCCGCGACCGCGACTTCGACGACCGCGACTATCGCTCAAACGACCGCGCCGGCCGTGATGACCGCGACAATCGCGGCGGGTATGACGACCGTCGTTGGGATGACCGTGGCGGCCGCGGCTCCGACGGCGACCGCAGGTATGACGACCGCCGCGCCGGTCGTGACGGTCGAGACGGTCGTGACGACCGTGGCCAGCGTCGTTCCGGCGGTTTCGACGGGCGGGGCCGCGATTCGGGCCGCGACTCGGGACGTGGCGAGCGCCCTCGCGGCGACTCCAATCGCAACGGCTCAGGCCGCGGCGGCTCGCGCGGCAACGGCGGCTCGCGCCGCTACTAGTCGCGCAGTCGCCGCGTAAACGTCGCGGTTGCACCCCCATGCGGCCCGTCGCAAGGGTGTCCCATGCGGCACCGCCGCTCGCGTGCGTCCGGTGCACAACGGCCATGCGGGCGCAGCCTCGGCG
>CAKUKJ010000569.1 GCA_934662525.1 uncultured Coriobacteriales bacterium
GAGTTAATGGCGGCGACTTGCCACGCTGGGCTTCACCACCACCTCGGGCTACGTGCAAGCCCCTTCCGTTTCCCAATACGGCAGCCCATGCATCGATTGTGGGGCGCGAACGTTCATCGCCCGCGCCCCACACATGCCATTCGCTACAAGACATCGATTTCGTATCGATTGTAACTACTTGAGGCTCACAACCCTCCGGAGCAACCGCCTGCTGGCCGGCGATGCGGCTGAGGGCGATGCCGATACGCCGAGCGTGGACGCTGCGGGAGGAGTTGGATTCGTCCGTACAGCTGCCCGCCACGCGACCGCCGGCGTACAGGCGGGCGACGGGCTCGCCGTCCCGGCCCATGGCCTCCGACTTCGCAGGGATGCGCCGGCCGTCGTTGTTGCCGAGCACAGGGTGGGCCGCCGCAAACGCCGGCGGCACAGGCCCGGACGTCATGCTGCCAGCCCCCGCTACCAGCAGACCAACCGAGCTGCCTCTGGCGCAAGGGAGAAGGGCTTGCTCGCCTCCGCGCGTTTTGGGGAACTGCTTGCGACCATGGCCCGGCAAGGCATCCTGAGAGAGGAATTCGACAAGCTCGATATGCTCGAGGGCTTCTCACATGGGAAGGTTTGGGCGGCCCTCACAGCCATTAGGCGCAGTCAGGCTATCCATTATTGCGATATAGTTTATGCACACAGCAAAGCCATTGACTCATGGTTCACACCTACCTGCAGCCTCATGGAGACGCTGCGCGAACTTGAGTTGCGCACGTGCGCAGAATCACGTCTGGACCTCGCCTTCGCCGAGCGGCACAGCCGTCGCTTTATCGTGCGAACCCTCATCGAGGAGACGGTGGCGGCCCTGGGATGCGACGGCCTGGAGGTCGATTACGAGACGGCGCGCGCCCTCATTTCAGGCGAGCAGGAGCCCACCGGGCCCGTCGACCAGCTTGTGATGAACACCCATGCGTTACTCTCCCGCATCATAGACAAGGGCGCCGAGCGCATTACTCCGAAGCTTGTCCACCAAGAGATGTTCGCCTCGCTTACGGAAGGCATCGACACAAGCGCGCTCGGAACGCACATCCCATGGGGCGACGAGTGGCCCGAAGACCCGATTCCCCATGACGAAGCCTTGAGACAGATTTGCGCCATGGCGGCCGGAGAGCTGAACGACCCGGCCGAGCATCCCATAATCCTGTCGCAAAGGCTCATTTGCAAGTTCTGGAAAACGGCGCCATACCCCTGCTGCAACTACATCATGGGCAGCCTTCTGGCGCGGCTCCAGATGAAGCAGATGGGCTATCCGGTGTTCGCCTATGTGCCTTCGTCAAGCATCACCCTCGCATGGAAACGCGGCAACTTCACATGCGAGGGTGTGACCGCCTATCGCCGCTCAGGCAACGTCATGGAGCACGAACGGGACTGGACCGTGTATTGGGAGTCGTGCACACGGCTCATTCTTGGCGAGGTAAAGAAACTTGAGGAGCTGATATTTCGCCTCAAGGCTCAAGACGACGCGCTGCTTTCCCGACTCGCCGACGATCACGCCTTCAACCACCGTCAGCGCGAAGTTCTGCGCAGGGCAATCCTCATGCCC
>CAKUKJ010000570.1 GCA_934662525.1 uncultured Coriobacteriales bacterium
CCACGGCATCAAGGTGCCCGACTATGAGACGACCTTCATCCGCCAGTTCTACATGACGCAGGGCAGCTGGATGGAGGTCGCCGCCGACGGCACGCGCTATTACGACGAGGCCCGCACCTACCAGCGCCAGCACATGAAGTACTACGACCACGGCTCCTACGTCGATGTGCCCATCGCACGCATGCAGCCCGTCCATATCGTCTTCGACGACGCATGCCGCCAGGCCCAGCCGCTGGTGAACAACTGGATCGGCTGGCCGGTAAGCTGCCGCAACCCCTACGGCTGGTCCGACGACAACTCGGTGGAAATCGAGAAAGGCTGGATCGTGCAGGCCGACACCATCGAGGAGCTGGCCGAGAAAATCGGCAAGGACCCCGAGAACCTGGCCAACGAGGTCGCGCACTTCAACGAGATGGTGGAGGCCGGCGCGGACACCGACTTCGGGCGCGACATCGCCACGATGGCCAAGATAGAGACTCCGCCGTTCTACGCCATCGAGGAGTTCCCCGCCATGCCCGCCTGCTCGGGCGGCGCGCGCCGCAACATCAAGGGCGAGGTGCTCAACTGGGACGACGAGCCCATCGAGAACCTCTATTCCGCCGGCGAGATCGGCTCGCTCGTGTCGAACCTCTACCAGAACGGCACGTACCTGCACGAGGCCATCTGCTCTGCCCGCGCCGCCATCGACACCATGCTCGGCGGCCGCGCCGACCTGCATCCCTCCGAGGGCGCGGGTGTCAGCGAGCCTTGGGCCGAGGCCGAGGACGGCGACTACCCCGTGGAGGTCACGGGCCTGGAAGACCCCTACACCGTCATCTTCACGGTGAAGGACAAGCAGCTCGTGGGCATCACCCTCGGCGAGGGCAAGGAGAACATGTTCATGAGCGAGGAGCAGTTCGACCAGCTCGCCGACGAGATCGTTGACCAGCAGACGATGGGCGTGGACACCATCGCCGGCGCCACCATCGACTCGCAGGCCATCATCGGCGGCCTGATGACCGCCTTCGGCAAGAAGACGAGCTAATAGACGCAGGGCCGCAGGGCCCGAAATCGAGAACGGTGCGCCTCGCATGGAGTCTCGCGGGGCGCGGAGGCGAGGGGTCGTCGGAAAACTCCGGCGGCCCCTCGCCGTCATGCGCCCGGCCATGCAGGCGCTCCGCAGCCTGGGGCTTAATCGCAACCGAAGGCTTGACCGCAGCTTGAGGCTCCGCCGCAGCCGAAGGCCCCCCGCAGCCCGGGGTTCGCGCAGTCGTCCTGCCAGCAGGCACCCAGGCGGGCAAGCGCAGCTCCACAGCTCCACATGCGCAGCTTGCGCAGGCGTATACCTTCCAAGTTTGGATGAGAATGCCAATTTGCCTGCAGATTCCTCACGGCACCATCGAGCTCGCTGCCCTTACCTGGTCTTTTACTGCGAGTCCTGCGGCGAGCGTCAGTTTTCTGCATGCAAAACGGACTTCTCATCCATTTTCGACGCCGCTCCGCGCAAACTTGAGGGCTGCAGTCGGCGTTTCCCGGCAAAACACCCGGAACAGCCGCACATCTGGGACACCTAGGGCCTGTCGGGGCGAAGGAGCGGGG
>CAKUKJ010000571.1 GCA_934662525.1 uncultured Coriobacteriales bacterium
GCTGGGCTGCGAGTTCATCGACAAGAAGCTCCACATCGACGACCCTGTCGGCGCTTCGGGCGTCCATGGCATCTGCGGCCTGCTCGGCACCGTCCTGCTCGGCTTCTTCGCCACCGGCACCGCCGGCAACTCCGACATGGCCGGCCTGTTCTACGGCGGCGGTCTTGACCTGCTCGGCATCCAGTGCCTCGGCGTTCTCGCCATCCTTGCTTGGACGGTCGTTACCGCCGGCATCACCTTCATCGCCGTGAAGAAGACCATGGGCCTGCGCGTCTCTGAGGCTGAGGAAGTCGAGGGCCTCGACGTCTGTGAGCACGGCCTGCCCAGCGCGTATGCCGACTTCCTGCCTGTTGTGCCCGCCATGGCCTCCGCTTCCGGCGAGGGCGTGGACGTGGCCGGCATCAAGCCTGCCGAGGTGAAGCACGCCGGCTACATGACCCGCGTCTCCATCATCTGCAACCAGTCCGAGTTCGTGAAGCTCAAGGACACCCTGGCCAAGGTCGGCGTCACCGGCATGACCGTCTCCAACGTCATGGGTTGCGGCATCGAGAAGGGCAAGACCGGCTCCTACCGCGGCGTCCAGACCAACGTCAACCTGCTCCCCAAGCTCCAGGTCGACGTGGTCGTCTCCGAGGTCGACCCCGGCATCGTGGTTGCGGCCGCCCAGAAGGCGCTGCATACCGGCACTGCGGGCGACGGAAAGATTTTCCTCTCCGACGTGTCCGACGCGCTTCGCATCTCCACCGGCCAGACCGGCGTCGCCGCGCTTGACATGACGACGAGGGTGTAAGCACCGCGAGCCTGCCCCGGGAGATGGGCACCGCCGACTCGGCAATCTCCCAAACGTGCGGGTATCAGCAAGACTTGCAAGGCGTTAGAACGGACAAGGCCCGCCCGCAACCTGGTTTCATGGTTGCGGGCGGGCCTTTTTGCATTGCAGGGCTGTGCTTGGAAGCTAAACGTGCAGGCACGCGCTCCCTACACCACCGCGCTCACGATGAAGATTACAAGCGGGATGGTCACAAGGAAGATGCCGATGACGTCGATGATGGAGCCTGCACGAATCATCGTGGTGATGGGCGTGTAGCCGCTGGCGTACACGATGGCGTTGGGCGGGGTGGACACGGGCAGCATGAAGCCCAGCGAGGCCGACAGCGCTACGCCCACGGCCACGGGAACCGGGTCGAACCCTGCGGCGATGGCCGTGGTGATGGCAAGCGGACCCACCATGTTCGTGGCGGCCGTGTGCGAGGAGATCTCCGACAGGAACAGCGCCAGCACGCAGAACGTGCCGATGAGCACGACCTGCGAGGGCGCGCCGCCCAGGGCATGCACGATGCAGTCGCCGATCCAGGCCGAAAGGCCGGTGGAGTACATCATCGAGCCCATGGACAGGCCGCCGCCGAAGAGCAGGAGCGTGCCCCACTCGATGCCGTCCACAGCCTCCTTCCAGGAGATGACGCGGCTGTGCTGCTCGTCGACGCCCTCGACGCTCTCGCGGCGGGAGTGCGCCGGCAAGAAGAACAGCAGGACGGCGGCGAGGAGCGCCACAATCGACTCGGGCAGGATGTTGTTG
>CAKUKJ010000572.1 GCA_934662525.1 uncultured Coriobacteriales bacterium
AAAGCGTGACGACGACGCTGCCCAGCTCTTGGGGCGCTCCGGTCGCATCGGCCGCGTTAACGCCCGTGAGCACGAGCTCGCTGGGGAAGAGGTAGCTTGCGATGACGGCGAGCGCGCCGGCCACGAGGGTGCTCACGACATAGAGGCAGATGACGGTCTTCATGTTGCCGGCGGAGCGGGCCGTGCACAGTGCCCCCACCACGAGGACGAAGACCAGAACGGGGGCGATCGCTTTGAGCGCCGTGGTGAAGAGCGACCCCAGCATGCCGATCCAGGAGACGCTCGGCACCGCCAGGGCCAGCACGATGCCTATGACCATGCCGATCACGATTCTTAAGATGAGCGGGACGGCGGTGTATCGCTTGATGAGGTTGTTCACGATTCCAGCTTTCCTGTGTAGTGTGCGGGATCCGATGTGCCGCGTTGCGCATCAGAACCCGCGTTTTAGTAAGCACGCACTGGTTTGACGTGCGGGCATAAGGATAACCGATGCCGGGTTGCCGGAGGCGCTGGAATTGACAGATGTTCTACCTCATCCCGCGCATGGAGCGGCGCGTCTTTTCCACGAGCGACACCAACTCGCCCTGGCTGTGGGCTCCGGTCTTGCGATAGATGCCTCTGAGGTGGGTCTTAACGGTCTCGTCGCCCACGCAGAGGGACTCGGCCCCCTCCTTGCGCGTCATACGGCGGGCGAAGGCCCCCACGCCATCCGCCTCGCGGGCGGTGAGACCGCTCTCGCCTGCGAGCAGCGCCACGGCTGCGTCGAGGTCGCCGTAGGGGTCTACGTCCGATCCGACGCGAAACGTTCCCCATCCGGAGCGCATGTTGCGCTCCGAGAGCAGGAACAGCGAGGCGCCGAGCAAAAGGCAGGCGGCGAGCAGGGGCATCTCGACGAGGGCGAACATGCTGCTGGGCATGAGGCTATGGGCAGCCAGGGAAGTGAGCGCGCCCGTCGCTGTGCCAACGAACAACGCTCCGCCAGGAAGCGAGGCAATCCAGCATGCCGGCATGCCCATATCTTTGATGATATAGGCGCCTAGGCTCCAAAGCACGAGGTCTGTGAAAACGGCAGAGACGCGGTAAAGGGTTTCGCCTAACGCGCCGCAGCTCGAGCACACCATAAGGATGATGAGCGAGGCGGCGAGCATTGGAAAACCGACCTTGTATATGAGCCTGTTGAAGTCAAACCGTGCCATGCCGCAGACGGCAAGGACGAGGGCTGAGCCGAGAATGAACGCGGCGGCCACCATAACGGGTCGCAACGTCGCGCTTCCTGCCGTTCCGGCCTGCCCGCCCATTGCCAAGCCTGCATAAAAGACGCCTTGCACGACGCCTTGGACGAACGATGTGGTGGTGAACTGCACGGGAATGGGCAGGGGAAGTTGGGGGTCGACCGAGAAGTAACGGCGTTTGGGAAGGGCACGAACCTCGTGGTTGAGCAGCAGTGAGGCAGCAAGGGGCAATGCGATTGCCAGCGTGCGTGCAACAGGGCCTGGCAGCAACATGTAGCATGCCAAGACGGGGCCGAGCGCAACCGAGCCGGCCATCACGACATGCAGGGTCTTGGT
>CAKUKJ010000573.1 GCA_934662525.1 uncultured Coriobacteriales bacterium
CCGACATTGAGAATGTCGGCCCGTCCGGTCGCCTGGGTGGTGCCGTAGGGCTGGATGTCGATGCACACGAGCTTCGCGCCCGGGTTGCGCCGCTTGATCCTGTCCCATTGGCGCATCGTCTCGGTCGCGCCGTAGCAGTTCATCAGCTTCAGGCCGGGAATCTTCGCCTTGAGCTTCTCGATGGTGACTATGGCACGCGCAGGCTCGACGTCGCGCGCATAGCTCGAGGTGAAGGCCTGCGCCTGGCGCGCGAGCCCCTCAGCCTTGAGCCGCGACTCGCTCACTGCCTCGCTCGTGTGCCGTGCGGCGCCCGATTTGCCCAACACGGCAAGGAGCAGGGCGACGGCGCAGGCACATGCGCCGACTGCGGCCACGACCGTTCCGGCCTCGGGAAGGTAGAGCGCCACGGAGACGATGAGCCCGGCGGCAAGAAGCACGAGGCCCGCCGCGCCCAACACCGCCGCGGCGGCCGAGCCCCTGCCTTCGGCCGCGCCAAGCTGGGCCGTGTCGAGCCCGCGCATGGCCTGGGCGCTTGCAAGGAGCCCCCGGCAGCGCTGAATCTCCGCATCGCTGGGAACGCCGGCCTGGAAGTACCCCCGCAGCGTGGCGAGCCGCTGCATCTCCTGCTCGGTGGGCCTTGCATTGCCCAGGGCCCCGCTTGCCTGATCGAGCTGCGAGATGAGCTCCTGGCAATGGGCAAGCTCCTCGGGCGTGGGCGCGCCCTGCGCAAAACGGCGCTCAAGCTCCGCAAGCCGCCCCTCCTCGGCAGGTGTGAGCCCGCCTGCGCCCCGCTGCGCGCGAGCCTGCACGAGCTGGGTCTGCTTGTCCTGGTAGAAGGCGATCTCATCCTCGGTGGGAAGCCCCTGCGAGAAACGCTCGGCGATGCGCCCCACAAAATCGCGCACCGCCCGAAGCTCCTGGGCGCAGGCGGCGTCTTCGCCGGCCGCACGGTCGATGTCGTCGAAGGCGGCCATGAGCTCGTCGGCCGCCACGTTGCTCGGCGGCTCCTTCCCAAAGAGGGCCTCGATGCGCGCGAGCTCGTCGGCGTACTCGCGGCTGCGCCGACAAAGCTCGGCATGGCGCGCAGCCACCTGGTCGAGAGACGAGGGGCTCGGGAACCCCTGGGCCAAGGCACCGGAAAGCTTGGCAAGCATGCGCTGGGTGGGCCTCGTGTGGGGCCCCGAAAGCCGGGCGACATAGGTGCTGCGCTCGAAGGAGTCGGCGTCCATGCCGAAGAGCTTGCCGCCGAGGTCGCCCTCGAGCTCGCGTGCCCGCGTGCCGTCCGCAGCGTTGTAGACGGCCAAAAAATCCCCGTCCGCCTCGTCGGCGAAGGCGCGCTCCACCCTGTAGGTGCCACCCGCCCCTTCAAACGTCATCTCGCCGCCGTATGTGCCGCCCTGCCAGGGACGGTAGCGCTCGCGGAGGTTTTCTCTGCCCTGCTCCTGCACGGCGGCGTCGTCGAAGCCGTAGAACATGGCGCGCACGAAGTTGGCGAGCGTGGTCTTGCCCACGCCGTTTGCGGCCTCGATCACGTTGAGCCCGGGCTCAAACGCGTAGTCTTGGTC
>CAKUKJ010000574.1 GCA_934662525.1 uncultured Coriobacteriales bacterium
GGCCTGCGAGGAAAGCCCGGGAAAGGCGTCATTGCGAAGAAGGCGGTCGCTTCCCAGCTCGTCGGGCGCAGGGATGAAACCGGTGAGGTAGACGAACTTGCCCACGCAGGTGTCGCAGGCAGCATGCAGCACGGCGCAAAGAAGGTCCTGCTCGTCGGGCAGGCCCGCTCCGGCGTCGGCAAAGCCGGAAGCGTACACCACAGCTTCGAACGAGTAGATGTCGAAGAGGCGCGCAAGGCCCTCGCGGTCTGCGGCGACCTCGTAGGCGCGCGTGCGTTTGTCGCAGGCGACCGGCAGCTCCGCCTGATATGCGGCATGCGCAACGACCAGCCTGTGGTCCTCCACAAGCTCGTCCAGCGCCTCGGGCCCCAGAAGCCCTATGTTTCCCACAAGCAGCACGTCGCTCATTGCCCGCCGCCCCGCCGCCGTCGCCAAAAAATCGACCTCTCATCTTAGCCCAACAGAGGCCGCTTCACAGGCGGTTGGGTCGCCTGATAGCAAACATCGCCTGTTTTGTGCGCCATTCCGCACATATCTCAAGGAAGCTGAAACAGGAGCGCGGCTGCGGGCAGCCTTTTCCGCTTGGCCAGGCTTGGCTGTGTTTGCCCATGCTTGGCTCCGTTTGGAGAGCGGTTATTTGAGCATTTGTGGTCGATTTATGATATATGCTTGATTCCCCTTGCGCTCAGGACTGCTCTCTGGCATCATTATCCTTCGCACATGCGGACTTGGCTCAGTTGGTAGAGCACAACCTTGCCAAGGTTGGGGTCGCGGGTTCGAGTCCCGTAGTCCGCTCCAGTGATTCTTCAAAGGCCTTCCACCGTCGGTGGGAGGCCTTTTTGTCTTGTAATTATCGCCAAACTTGCCCGGGATGCCCACCCGCAGGTGCCCGCCGTATAATAGCACCGAACATGCTGTTTTCGGCCCTCTACTGCAAGGAGGCACCCATGGACCGGCACGACTTGACCCGCCGCGACGCGCTCCGGCTTGGACTGGCGTCGGTGGGAGGCGCGGCCGCATGCGCCACCGGCCTGACGGGCGCCGCATATGCGCTGGCAGACGGCGCGTCGGCCGACGATACACCGGCTGTGGGAACCTTCGGCGATGTGGGCGCGCTTGCCGCCAACCTCGAGGCCGCCGGCTGCATTGTGCAGCACGGGGAACTGCGCCTGCTCGACACGTTGAAGATGGCAAGCGAGGGCATGCTCGTGTCGTGCTTCGGCAACAACGCAGGCTCGCACTACCTCGTGAACTTCCTGCCGCCCGCCCCCAACCAAGACCCCGCGCCCGCCGTGGAGGAGCGCGGCTGGCCCGCCGAGGAACCGAGCGCCTACTACGAGGCGGGAGCCGAGGGCAACTATCCCGCAAACCCCTACTTCTCCCCCGTAGGCTGGTCGTACAAGCTGCGCTCCGACGAGGCGGTCGTCATCGCGGGCACCATGCCGCCCGAGTGCGTGTATTTCTCGCTCATCAACTACGTGCTGCTCGCCTCGGTGCGGGGGTCGCCGATCCGGGCGGCCTGCTCCTGCATCCAGGCGCGGG
>CAKUKJ010000575.1 GCA_934662525.1 uncultured Coriobacteriales bacterium
TGAAAATCTTACATTAGGTATGATGGAAATCATACATTAGCTAACAGATCTTTGTGTTGGGTTTGGACGGCATGGGAGGTGCTGTGCGGACGGCGGGCAGACGGCTCGCGACTCGTTCGGGGCGGGCGGCAGTGGTGGGTTTGGGGAGGTTGGGTTTGGCCGCGCATGCTGGTGTATCCTTGGGGGTGCGAAAACGTCTGCCCATTACGGAAAGGACCGCCGACCATGGAACGCCCCAACGCGTGGAAGGGCTACGGCACCGAGCAGCTCGCCGAGCTCGATGCCCTGTGCGCCCGCTACACCGACTTCATCTCCGACAACAAGACCGAGCGCGAGTGCTGCGCGTCCGCCATCGAGCTGGCCGAGGCTGCCGGCTATCGGCCGCTCTCCGACTGCATCGCGCAGGGCGCCCAGCTCAAGCCGGGCGACAAGGTCTATGCGCATGCCTACGGCAAGACGCTGCTGCTCGCCCACATCGGCACGCGCCCGCTCCAGGAGGGCCTCAACATCCTGGGCGCCCACATCGACTCGCCGCGCCTCGACGTGAAGCAGAACCCGCTTGACGAGAAGAACGAGATCGCCCGCCTCGACACGCACTACTACGGCGGCATCAAGAAGTACCAGTGGGTGGCGCTGCCGTTGGCGCTGCACGGCGTCGTGAGCCTGCAAGACGGCACGAACGTGCAGGTGCGCGTGGGCGAGGACCCCGCCGACCCCGTGCTCTACATCTCCGACCTGCTGCCTCACCTGGGCCAGGAGCAGATGGGCAAGAAGGCCTCCGAGGTCATCGAGGGCGAGATGCTCGACGTGCTCGTGGGCAACAGGCCGCTCGTGATGAAGGCTGCCGAGGGCGAGGGGGCCGAAGGCGCCGAGAAGGCCGGCGAACCCAAGGACCCCGTGGTGCGCAATGTCCTCTCCATCCTGCGCGACAAGTACGGCATCGAGGAGGAGGACCTCATGAGCGCCGAGCTTGAGGTCGTGCCTGCAGGCCGCGCGCGCGACTGCGGCCTGGACCGATCGATGATCGCGGGCTACGGCCACGACGACCGCGTGTGCGCCTACCCGAGCCTGCTCGCCCAGCTCGAGGCGCAGGCCCCCGCCCGCACCGCCGTCACGCTGCTTGTGGACAAGGAGGAGATCGGCTCGGTGGGCGCCACGGGCATGACGAGCCGCTTCTTTGAGAACACCATGGCCGAGATTCTCGCGCTGGCGGGGCAGCCCGGCGACCTGCCGCTGCGCCGCTGCCTGGCCAACTCCTGGATGCTCTCCAGTGACGTGTCGGCCGCGTTCGACCCGAGCTTTGCAAGCGTGTTCGAGCCGAAGAACGCCTGCTACCTGGGGCATGGCCTTACGTTCAACAAGTTCACCGGGTCTCGCGGCAAGTCAGGCTCCAACGACGCCAACGCCGAGTACGTGGCGCGCATCCGCCGCATCATGAACGAGGGCGGCGTCTTCTTCCAGACGGCGGAGCTCGGCAAGGTGGACATCGGCGGCGGCGGCACCATCGCCTACATCCTGGCCGAGTATGGCATGCAG
>CAKUKJ010000576.1 GCA_934662525.1 uncultured Coriobacteriales bacterium
CTTCGACGTCGAGCCGCATCGCCTGTTCGGCCTCATCTCCACGCCCGAGGTGCTCTCGTCCATCCGCAACGAGCGTCTTGGAAGCCTGGAGGCCCGCCAGGTCGCCGGCTCGTATGCCGACCCCTGCTGCATTCAGGAGGAGCTTGACGAGGCACGTGCCCTCATGCGCCGCCTGGGCTGCATCGTCGTGCATACCAACGGGCGCGCCGTGGAGGAGACGGCCCAGATCATCCTCAGCTATTTTGAGCAGGCTGAGAACCTCCTGGCGTCCCGTTCGCGGGCGTAAACGCGCCTCACCGCCCAACGGTTCCATGAATATAAGCGCGCCGTTTGCCGCCCACGTGCGTGGGCGGCTTTTTTTGTTCCGTTGGCGGCAGCGAGACCATACGTTCATTCCACAGGTGTGGCCCTTACACGGGACTGCGGTGGCTTTGGCCGATTAGCTCGCACAATGCGGCTTGCAACAGGTATAGTGCACGTTGTTGGGGAGCCGCGTCGAGCTTCCCCGCATCGTGGTTTCAATCCGTTGCGGCCTTGTGGCCGCCAGATGAATGGGAGATGCAAGTGTCCGACGTACAGCGCATCTACAAGTTCGGCAAGAACGCCCAGGGTGTCAACATCACCGAGGGTTCCGCCAAGGACAACTATATCCTGGGCGGCAAGGGCGCAAACCTCGCCGAGATGGCAAAGATCGGATTGCCTGTCCCGCCTGGCTTTACCATTACCTGCCAGACCTGCATGGAGTACGCCAACGCCGGCAATGTGTGGCCCGAGGGCGTGCTCGACCTCATCGAGGAGGCTCGTCTTGACCTCGAGGAGCGTGCGGGCAAGAAGCTCGGCGACCCCAAGGACCCGCTGCTCGTCTCCGTGCGCTCCGGCGCCCCGTTCTCCATGCCCGGCATGATGGACACCGTTCTCAACCTTGGCATGAACGACCAGTCGGTTCAGGGCCTCATCGACCAGACCCAGAATCCCCGCTTTGCCTGGGACTCCTATCGCCGCTTCATCCAGATGTTCTCCGACGTCGTGATGGGCGTCGACGCCGACTATTTCGAGAACGCCATCACCGCCCGCAAGATCGCCGCCGGCGTGCGCAACGACACCGAGCTCACCACCGAGGACCTCAAGGCACTCGTCGACGAGTTCAAGGGCATCTTCACCGCCAACGTCTCCGCCGAGGAGCATCCCCAGCTCGTGGGCGCCTCCGGCAAGGTCGAGTTCCCGCAGGACCCCAGCGTCCAGCTGCTCCTTGCCATCCAGGCCGTCTTCGGCAGCTGGAACAACAGCCGCGCCATCCTGTACCGCAAGCAGAACAAGATCTCTGACGATTTGGGCACGGCCGTCAACGTCATGAGCATGGTGTTCGGCAACAAGGGCGACACCTCCGCAACCGGCGTGGCCTTCACGCGCAACCCCGCCGACGGCACGAAGGAGTTCTACGGCGACTACCTGGTGAACGCCCAGGGCGAGGACGTCGTGGCCGGCATTCGCAACACCGAGC